>NZ_JBHNYX010000003.1:0-183023 GCF_054960505.1 Alteromonas sp. G4i13
CTTACAGTTAGTCGGTTGATGGATTTTTCGATAGCTTTCCATAAATTATCTGTTCATAGTCGTTCATAGTAATCTCCATTTGTTACAGCTCAAAATTATTGTAATCTTTCGGTGGACCGCGAATCTCATTTAGTTTCGTTCTATTAATAGAAAAGTTTGGTACAAGTAAATACTTATTGCGGTTCGAACTGCTCCTAGTTATCGCTTTGCTTGGACAGGTTGGAGGTCAAGGACGTGGAGGTGGGTTAGACAACGTTATCCGTCTTTAGTATTTATTTTTAGTTTAAGTTATTTAAACTTATACGGATATTCGTGTCTGTAGATAATTGTTAAGAGCCGAGTTTTTGTTATTATTGATTTATATAAAGGATATATGAGTCAGTACATGGAAAAACGTCTGCAACCACAACTAAAAATAAAAAATGAGCTAGACGCGGTATTAAAAAATGTCGAAGTATCATTTAAGTCTCATGATGATAGAGATGTACAAACATTGCTGGTGTACATGCCTCTCGACGGAAACCCAGATCCTCTAAATAAGTTCTTCTCCGTAGTCAAAGAAGGTATTTTGGCCAATTTTGTCCTTAAGTGCTCAGACATTGAAAGACAGTTGCGCATACACAAGGAAGGTGCTGCCGAGAGATTGTTTAACAAAGCTGTTAGGCAACTCAGCAAACATACCGCGCAAGGAGAGCTTGGTGAGCTTATCATGTTTACCTTACTTGATGTCTATCTAGAGGCACCAAAGCTTTTAACCAAAATTTCCACTAAGACGGCGAATACCATGCCAGTTTTTGGCGCTGACGGTGTACACGGCCAGTTCTATGACGGTCAGTTTAAGTTATACCTCGGTGAGTCAAAACTACATAAAAGTTTCAATTCGGCAGCGAGCAAGGCAGCGAAGTCGATAAAGTCAGCCAATGAAAAATATCAAAAAGAGTTTGATTTGATTGAAAGTCATAGGGACTTCTATGATTTAGATGAAGATCTTGAAAATATTTTGTTGGAAATACTCGATCCACTCAGTAATGAAAGCATTGATGAGGTGTTGCATTCATCATGCTTTATCGGTTTTGCGAATCCCGAACTGTTCGATCATTTAGGCGATGAGTTCGAAAACAAGTATGTTGAGTTAGCTAATAATCACGTTAGGCATTTTTTTAAAAAGCTCGAAGACGAAGGTGTTGATATTAATAAATCAGTTCTGATGATACTTCCGTTCAATGATATCGAAAATTTAGTAGAAGAATTTATAAGATATATGGATATTCAACAATGAGTAGGTTTTTCGAAAGATTATCGAGCAAGATGTTGGCTAGCGAAAAGTACTATGTTTTAAGTGGACAGTTGTTTAGCTCCTATGTACATAAGCTTGTCGGCCTAGAGGAAGAAGTTTCCGAAGATATAGTGAAGAAACTTATTTTAGTTGCCCAGTACTTATACCAAGTAGACTCACCAAAGTTTCGCAAAGAAGGGGCTTCAATTCTGTCGATGTTAATTGAAGTTTCTGGAGAAAAGTATCCTGAGGTTCTAGCAATTGCTCGAAAAGTTTTTTCTCGCACCGGGGATTTTCCAAACGTAAGCTTATTGAGGTCAAGAAACCCAGAACTCAACTTCAGATATAGCTTCATGTCTGAAGCTGAAGATGAGTTCAGGCAAGAGTTGAATACAGTTGAGGAATTGAACTTTCCTTTGACAGATTTTCAAAGAGGGCTCTGGCACAACCTCGTATCCGACCAAGATGTCATTACTGTTGCACCAACTTCTGCAGGTAAAACTCATATTATATTGAGCTATTTGGTGATGCAGATGAAGAATTCAGAGGGAGCATTTGCGGCAATAGTTGTACCGACTAGGGCCTTAATTAGTGAAATAGCAAGTAAATTATATGAGATAGCTAAAGAGCAGAATTTTGAAGAAGATCTAGAAATATGTACTGTTCCCAAAGACGACGGGTATGCTGATAAGACGTTTTTCGTTATGACTCAAGAGAGGCTATTTGATGCATTGCAAAGTGGTGACTTAGCGTTTAATTTCTTATTCATAGATGAAGCACATAATATAGCGGATGAAAGTAGGGGCGTGTTGCTTCACCTAACAATAGAAAAGCTGTTAGAGAACAGTCTTCCGCAAGTAATTGTTAGTATGCCATCTGAAAGCTATAAGAATGCTTTTACTACTTTGTTTGAAGATGTGGATTTCAAACAGGAGATTACATCCTTATCTCCTGTTGCAAAGATTATGATGGAAGTAACACCGAAGAACAGAGACTTAGTAATTGAACGACTTAATACGAATGAAGCAGTAAAAATCCCTAAAGGGTTTAAAGGAACTCATCTATCTGACATTGTTTATAAGCTGGGTAAAGGCAGTAGCAATATAATCTACAGGAACCAGACCGACCACTGTGAAAACATGGCGCAGAAGATAGCAGATAAGATTGTTGACTCAAAACCACTTGATGAGCTAGAAGAAGCTGCTGATTATGTCGAAAAGTTTATTCATGATGAATTCTCGTTAGCAAACAATCTAAGAAAAGGCGTAGCTTTTCACTACGGTCCTCTACCAAGTTCTATCAGAGTAATGGTCGAAAATTTAGTGAAAGAAGGCCGTATAAATTTTATCGCTAGTACAAGTACCCTTGCTGAAGGGGTCAATTTGCCTGCTAAGAACTTGTTTTTATTTAAGCCAATGCAACCAAAAGCTATGGGCGCACCAGAGCGACTTGAAGATGTAAAGTTAAACAATATCACTGGCAGAGCTGGTCGAATGCTTGAGCATTTTGCTGGCAATATATTCATAATTAAGCCAGATGAATGGCAGATAAAAGACTACTTTGAAGATAGAGAAGAAAAAGAAGAGAAGATAGCAACTTACTTTAAATCGTTAAACGAAGAACTTCCTTCAGTTCTCGAAGCATTGAAAGGGAGTTTTCCACATGACGCCGATGGACAGTACAAATATTACACTATAGCTAACAAGCTATTAAAGGAAATTTCAGAAGGTAAACTAGAAAAGACGCTTAAAGCTCCCGAACTTACGTTAGATAAGCATCAAGTCGCTTTACTTTCTGACTCAGTAATTGAGGCACAACAGGGACTTAAGATTGCGCCATTCACTTTGGAAGCAAGCCCTACAATTGGCTATATTCAACAGAATAAATTATTCAGTTTTCTAAGCGAACTTGACAACTTGGACGGTTGGTCTTTACCCCATCCCAAATCACCAGAACTTTATGACTCATTAATAAAGGTTTGTTCCAAACTCGAAGAGTTTGGCATCTACGTGCCAACGGGTGAGTATCACTCGTCTTATACAAGTGTAGTTGCCGCAAAGTGGGTTAGGGGAGACAGTTTAAAAAGCATTATATCCGAGCAAATAGAATGGATGGTCAAAAATTCTAAAAACGATGAAGATGATCATGTTAACCCAAATAAGGCAGTACGTGATGTAATCAAAGTAATTAATAATGATATACGTTTTAGAATGGCTAATGCATTACGGTGCTATTATGTTTTGCTATCTAATGTCATTGCTATCAAAAAATCTGAAGTTACAACAACAAAGCTTCACACCTTTTTAGAAATAGGGGCGTGTGATGAAAGGATGGTAAATCTCATCAACATCGGGTTATCACGCGAGGCCGCTTCTGAAATTAATGATGTTCTCAAAGGCGAACTTAAAATACAAAATGTAAATGAACTTTTGAATTACATCGCTCAAGGCTTAATGAAAGAGATTCATCCAATTACTATGAAAGAGATACTATCTATGACGAAATAGAAATATCAGGTTTTAGTGAATTAATATTATTTCTTAGGCGTTCTATTCTTCAACTTTGAAAGCCAAAGAGACTTGAAGTCAAAAATTTGAATCATTACATATTCAGCAGCAGGGTTTTACTAAAATAATTTATTAGTTGATGAATGCAGATTACAGTAGCAAGGCTGTGAAGTCTCTATTCTGAGATGATGAGAAGCTAGGAGAAGGCATTGGCATCAGTCAAGAACACTAGGACGAACAAATATCATATCACTATTGATATGGACATAGACTCTTCAAGTTTATTGTTAAACAAAGAACAGGTTCCTTACCCTCAATCTAAGTCCTATTATGACGAAATCACAATCAGAAAAAACAAAATAGAGATAATCGCTCATCGCTCCAGTGCGGTTGATTTAAATGGTGTTTTTATTAATCATCAAAGTGCTTTGTACCGGCAAATTACAAAATCTCTTGTTTATTACTACTGTGCAGCGAAAGAGCCCACACAGATCGAAAGTATAAAGATAGAACATATTACTAAGAGCTCAGTAAATCATGTTTTATTAAAAAGAAAAGACATAAAACAGGCAGTAAGTAGCAAGGCGAGGCTAGGGGCACTAAATGATATTGATTTAGATTCTTTAAAACTGATTTTTAAAGAAAACAACAGAGCTCATGGCTTTCTTTTTGGTTTAACGTATTTTATCAAATCACTTCACTCAGATAGTCAGCACGGTACGTTTGAGAATCAATGGAAAGCTTTTAATGCGATTTATAAAGCAGTTTCAAATTTCACAAGGGACTTCGACTGCCATCGGTTTATAAGAAAAGATATTATAGAAAATCCAAATTTCTATCCCCTAGTTTTAGCTAAAGTCTCAGGATTAACAGAACAAAGCATTAGAAGTAATACGCGTTGGATAAAGTTTATCCAAAATGATTTTCCCACTGCTAAACAAACTTCTGCTTTTAAAGATTTCCTAATACGGAATGAAGATCACAGGCTGATAAAAATCTTTAAGGAAACTCTTACTGTTCGTGAAGAATTTCTTAAATCTCAGGGTTTTTATAATGAAGTTATAGAGCATATTAACAATAATGAAGAAAAAGTGAATAATTCTCATCTGGCAGCGACACTATGTTTAAAATATGCTTACTTTGCCAGAAACAAACTAATTCACGCTGAAAACATTGAATCTGGCTTCAGATTGGTTCCGCTGAATAAAGAAGAAGAAGAAGTAACTTGGCTTTCAGGTATGTTGGTTCTATTAATCGTAGATCTTATAAATGCTAACTTTCGTTTCCAGTGAGAAAATATTTAAGTTTGGACTTTCTGTCTCACTTTTAGATTTTTGATTCAAGCCATTAAAGATTTGCAGTAATAAAGTTTTTAAGCGCATCTTTTAATATTTCATGGGCGGTCTTCTCACCAATGTATTTATGTCGAGTGGTAATGTCGGTTTTATAATTAAAAAAAGCATTGCTGAAATCTAGATTTATACTTGAGCCGTCCTCATTTTTACCTTTCACTTTAAGGACAGTACAATCGTCATGATTAGATAAATAATTTACAATTTCTATTACATTCTCTTTGGATAAGCCAATATCATCGTGCTCATCTATAGCTAAATCAAGAGAAAGCTGCATGTTACCTTCAAGGTAAGGGGCGCTGCTGAGATCTCGGATTAATTGCGGGGCGTTATCTGACACATCTGTCAATGACGATGAGCTTATTTTAAAATGTAGACTACTATAGTCGTTAATTTCTGTTAGCCTAGAGAACTCCTTCTCTTTAGGAATAAGTTCTAAGTCGATGCTTGTTGCTCGATCATTTCTAAATTGTTCTAAGAGAGATTTTCCAACACTTTTGATACTTACACTTGGGCCAGTAGTAAAACCAACAACAATTTTACTTTCAGGAACAATCAAAAAGAAGTAAGGATCACCAATTATCCCCTGATTTACTTCAATTGGATTGATTTTTCCATCTATAGTTGCTTTAGTTTGCCAAGTATTTCTCTCTCTAATTACAGTTATGGGATAAACTTTTAGCCCAGAATAAAAATTTTCATCAGAAGCTTTGATTAGATGTTTTTTGTTTCGAATACTTATGATGCGAGTTAAATTTCCTATGTTTTGCATGGCCTCGTAGTTCGACACTAGCCCCGCGAAAAAAGAGTCGTTTGTTTCAATAGAATAAAACCTTACAGTTATATTTTTTTTCAATTTATTCATTAGCTTATGGTTTCCATTCTATACACGATCGTCTATTCTAAAAATGTTATAATCTGTCATTTTATCACCCATTTGTCAACAGCACATGTATGGATATACAGTTGTCAATGGCCTTTTTTCTTATCAGCTTCGTCTCGTAGCGATACTACGGACCGATATTTAAAACTGATTCGCTCTCTGCAAGATTTGTATTGTGAATTTTTTTAAGTTTTAAACTTCGGAGAATTTCATCTCTAGCAGCTGTGTACGCTTTAGAGTGAATATTGTCTACTGTTACTGTTAACTGATCTATCTCAAGGTTTTTTTTGTGCGATTCACGCTTTAACTGCCCTATAAGCTCTGCTTGTTCTTTAATAGTTTACTCTAGTTTTCTACATTGGGAAAAAGCCCGATTTAGTTCTGTGGTCGCTTTTTTAATTTTATAGACCAATTTGTCGAATGCCTTTTTTGCTTCTTTATTAAATCTCACCGATATTCCATCCTTCTTACGTAACATATCGAATTTCGATGATACTTCTCTAAAATAATCATTTTGGAAACTTACTAGTCCGGATTTGTAAGCGCTAAGCTTAGCTTTCTTGCAGCTCGATTTGCATTGTAGTTCAGCAACATTACCCGGGTGGAAGGATCTCACGCTATTTGAATCAGTGTCGTAACAATAAAAATGAAGGTGTGGATATGCTTCGTCTTCATGGAGTATTACCGCTTTTAAATTGTTTCCGAATTTGTGTTTGAGAAATTTTGTCGTAGCGATAACCCATCTAAGCATCTGAGCTCTATTGTATTCCGTGTCCGTAAATGCAAGAGGATAAGAGGCAACCCCAGCCATCAAAAGTCTCGAGCCCTTTCGTATGAATTTACCATTTATCTTTTTGTATTCAAATTGACATACTTCAGCTTCGACAGTATTTAGGCATTTTCCGTATATTTGCCGTGACTTGAATGGTCCAGCAATATGTTTGGCGTGTGTTTCCTCTCTTCTCGCTTCTTTGAGTACGCCTATAGCGTCGGGTCTATCACCTTTTCTATTAAGGCTATATGCATCTAATCTTATGAATTGGTAGTTCATGAATCACCCATTTTAAATAGTTAAAGCTGTATTCTCTCTCACTTGTGAGAGCCGATAGCTTGCGTGCCAAGCTGCTTCTGAAAGAAGCGCAGTCGATTCTGACTGCATCAACTATCTTATTATGGGTTGTCCACTATAGCCTTTCCGATTTCAAGAAATCCTTCGCATTTTTAGAAACTAAAAATTTACTGTAGTGCTTTTCAATAATCGGAACACTTGTGCCACACTGGTTGGCTATATGAGAAAGCGCAATACCATCCTTAATTCTATCGGTAATATATCCGTGTCTAAGAGAGTATGTGTCCCTATCTCCTTTATCTATATCACAAAAGGAGAGTAGTTGATTGAAGATTCCACTTGGATCTACTTTCTTGTCTGGTGCATAAGGAGTTCGAAAAATATGTTTATTTGATAGTAACCGACTACGGGTAGTATATCGCGGCGGTTTGGTTCTATCTTGATCATGTTTCTTCCACTGTCGCTCATTTCCTGCTTTTATGGCAATCGCTTTTGCTATTCCGACATCATCTAATAAGCCAAATTCGCCAAGCTCTAATTCAGTAAATCCAAAATAGTTTCCATGTAAACTAGCGATCTTTGACAGCGCGTACTGTGCCTTGCGAGTTAGGACTATTTCTCGCGGCATAACGTGATTATAGTGTTTTGTTTTTCCGCTATTAATAACCGCGGTAGCGAAATTTGTAGCTCCATCATTATCAATTTCCCGTTTTATATCCCCCATTTAAGTCCATCCATTTCATCCCCGGGCCTTACACCAGTTTCTAGCATAAAGATGAAGTAACTTTTGAATACAGTGCGTCTTTGTTCAGTCTTAAAATTAGTCGAACTATCTATAAATTCATCCCAGCTTTCCTCAATCAAGGCTAGTTCATCCTTAGTAAGTATCTGGCGTCGTTTTTGACTTTTGGATTGTACTGAAGGTAGTTTTTGAGCGTCTCTACGCTCATTCAATGAATTTTGTACAGCTGTTTCGATAAGGATATTCAAAGCTGCTTTAGCTGTAGATATTCGGCTCTTGCTTTTATGAGAGCTCAGTATTGTCTGGATGTCATGTTCTGAGAAGTGTTTAAACGATTTCTTTCCGAAACGGACTCGTACTTCTTCAATTATTTTACAGTAATCATTTTTAGACCGTGTACTGACTTGCTTGGCTTCTACTGCATCGAGTGCATTGTCACATGCTACACTGACAGACTTCTTGGGAGGCGAGAGCATAGAACTGACACTTTCAATCCCACGCTATTTTGCACCCATAAAAAATAGTGCATCACTTTTTGCCTCAGCAAAGTCAGACGTTTTTAAACTCAGTCTTATCTGTTGCCCATCTATACGAACGTATAGATACCAGTTTCTTGAGCTTGGCTGTTTATATATTGCGAAACCATCTTCGAGCTCATGCCATTGAGAAGCATTTTCTGTCATACACCCCCCTTAGCTGTTCATAGAATATGTAGGCATGGCTGCATGTCAAATAAAATAGGACTTTTTTAAGAGTTGATGGGTTTTAAAATCCCTCGCTGGTAACAGCGTGCCGGTTCAAGTCCGGCCCCGGGCACCATTTATCTACTCCCAAACATTCCAAATTTTAATCAAAAAATTGATAAGATAATTGCGCTCTTTTATCACAAATTACTATGGTAAAATCCATAAAAATTTTGGCAAAGACGTACTATCTTGAATTCTGTTATGTCACTTCGTTTAGACGAGTTATCTCGTGCTGAACGTCCATTCCACGCTCGTGGGAGTAAAGTAGTTCGCTGCGACGCATGTCTGCTTCCAACGCAAAACTGTATTTGTGAATTTAAGCCTGAGGCTGGCACTGATGTGGCGGTTTTGTTCTTGATGTACAAAGGCGAATATTATAAGCCTACTAATACCGGTCGTTTAATTGCGGACGTGGTTAAAGATAACCACGCATTTTTGTGGAAGCGCACCGAGCCAGAAGAGGCGCTATTGGCGTTACTTCGCAACGAAAGATATTTTCCTATCGTGGTATTTCCACACGAATATGCTGCAGCTGAACGTTGTATTGATACGCCACCATTGAATACTGGGAAAACGTTACTATTTATTTTCTTGGATGGAACGTGGCGTGAAGCAAAAAAAATGTTCGTGAAGAGCCCTTACTTGCATGACTTTCCTGTGTTGGGCGTGAGTATGGACGTAGCGTCAGATTATTTACTACGCGAATCTACCCATGATTTCCAACACTGTACTGCTGAAGTTGGTATTAGCGTTTTAGACCTTGCAGAACAGAAGCAAGGGGCACAAACCTTAGCGCATTATTTCAGTGTGTTTAGACGGGAATATTTAAAAGGTAAGCCGCATTTGCAGCATAAGCTTGCGTTTGCAGAGTCGCAGGTTAAAAGTAACATTTAAAAAGCGTCACTTTTATTTGCGAAAGTATTGTTTTACATCCACTATTTCATATTAACAAAACACGGAGAAAGCGAATGGCATCAGTTACTTTTCAAGGCAATACAGTTACGACAAAGGGTCAGCTTCCTGAAGTAGGTACATCTGCACCAGACTTTACATTAGTGAAAGCAGATTTGGGTGAAGTAACACTGTCTGAGCTTGCAGGAAAAAATGTGGTATTAAACATTTTCCCTTCTATCGACACGGGAACATGTGCAATGTCTGTGCGTAAATTCAACGAGGAAGCGGCAAAATTGGATAACACTACAGTTATCTGTGTATCGGCAGATCTTCCGTTTGCAGCGGGTCGCTTCTGTGGTGCTGAAGGTATTGAAAATGTACTTACAGGCTCGACTTTCCGCTCAAGCTTTGGTGATGACTATGGTGTTACCTTTGAATCAGCGCCGCTTACTGGGCTGCTGTCTCGTTCAGTAGTGGTTATCGATGCCGAAGGCAAAGTGGTTTACACAGAGCAAGTTGCAGAAACAACAGAAGAGCCGAACTACGACGCGGCTATCGCAGCTCTTAGCTAAGTAGATCCGCAACATAGGTTAGTTAATTAGCTAACTATGTGATGTGTTTGAATACGTACCGATTTGTTTTATCGGGGTAATACAGGGCACTCGCTGATGTGGGTGCCTTTTAGGAGAATGTAATGGCATCGGTATTGCTCTCAGTTGGTGAATTAGCCAATGTAATGCAACAAAAGCCGGCAACGCTTGTACGAGCGTTAATGGACGACCCCGTTTCAAAAACACCAGATACGCGCACGGCAATGGTTTTACCTGCGTCAGTCGACTTTGACTTAGATAGTGAAGGAAGCGATCACACTACAGGTCTCCCTCACAGTATGCCTTCTGCAAATGACCTTGCTATTTATCTTGGTAATCAGGGCATAACAGCGAATACACCTATTACGGTATACGATACCCGTGGAATATATTCTGCACCAAGAGTGTGGTGGATGTTAAAAGCGTTGGGCCACCAAGATGTTTATATATTAAATGGCGGACAGCCTGCATGGGAAAAAGCAGCGCTGCCGGTTTCAGAACAACAACAATACGGAAAATTAACCTATCAAGCTACGCCTAGGCCTGGTTGGTTCGCAAATTCCGGTGCAGTACTTCAGGCAATAAATACTGAAGCACAACTTGTTGATGCGCGCAGCGCGCCGCGATTCAAAGGAGAAGTGTCAGAGCCTCGTGAAGGAATACGTTCAGGTCATATGCCTGGTGCGTTTAATATTCCTTTTGACACTTTACTCAAAAGCGGGCATTTTTTGCCAGTTGATCAGCTTAAGGCTATTTTTGACCGCGCTAATATCGATTTACGCAAACCTATTATTTGTACGTGTGGTTCTGGCGTTACCGCCTGCATAATTGGTGTGGCGGCATTATTGTGCGGCGCTACTCAGGTTTCAGTATACGATGGCTCTTGGTCAGAGTGGGGCGCTGATACTCAATATCCTGTGGTCAAAGATATGTAAAGAGTCGCGGCTTTTAACTAAGTAAATATACAACATGCTAATCGTATAATTAGCGCTATAACTACAGAGTAAGAACAACCTGATGCCATCTGATCAATCTCTACCCAATATTGTTATTCTTACCGGTGCGGGTATTTCCGCTGAATCTGGATTAAAGACATTTCGGGATAATGACGGCCTTTGGGAAAATCATCGCGTAGAAGAGGTGGCCACCCCAGAGGCTTTTGAACAAAATCCTAGCTTAGTTTATCGCTTTTACAACGCTCGACGTGCGCAGTTACAGCAAGACGACGTGAATCCTAATGCAGCGCATGAGGCGCTGGCCAAACTTGAGAAAGCGTTCGGTAGCAACCTGATGTTGGTTACTCAAAATGTGGATGACTTGCATGAGCGCGGTGGAAGCCAGTCTGTTTACCATATGCATGGCAAGCTGCTATCGGCGCGCTGCGCTATAACCCAGCAAACTTTTGACTGGAGTGATAGTTTTGATCACACCACTAAATGCCCGTGTTGCAACAGAGTAACCTTACGACCGGATATCGTGTGGTTTGGTGAAATGCCCATGTACATGGAAGAGATTTACGATGCGCTTTCAAAGGCTGATGTGTTTGTTGCTATTGGCACATCAGGTAATGTCTATCCTGCCGCGGGTTTTGTTCAGATCGCTAAAGAAAGTGGCGCACACACCATAGAGGCAAATTTGGAGCCGGGCGTAACTAATGCATTGTTCGATGAATCGCTAACAGGCCCTGCTTCTCACATCGTCCCACAATGGGTTGATCAATTAATGTCAAAGTACGCGCTGTAGGAGGCGCATAACATGCAGTATATGAATGAGTTTCTTACCATTGCGTTGGTACACCTTGTGGCTGTTGCTAGCCCAGGGCCAGATTTCGCGGTGGTTGTTCGAAACAGCGTGGCCTATGGCAGACGTATCGCCATGTACACCAGTATAGGGATTGGCTTAGCTATATTACTGCATGTGGCTTACTCGTTAGTGGGGCTTAGTGTGGTTATTGCAACTACTCCATGGTTATTCACCACATTTAGCTATGCCGCCGCAGCTTATTTACTGTACCTTGCGTTTGGTGCGCTTAGAAGCGGGCCTGTAAAGCAGGACCAGGCAGTTAACGCTGAAAAGAAAACATCCCACATATCTGCAAAGCGCGCAGTTTGGATGGGCTTTCTCACAAATGGACTAAACCCAAAAGCAACGCTATTTTTCCTCTCATTGTTTACTGCAATTATTAGTATTGATACTCCATTTACAGTGAAACTTGGCTACGGTATCTATTTAGCTATAGCTACTGGACTGTGGTTCTGTTTTCTTTCATACCTTTTGAGCACCAGTAAAGTAGCTGAGCTTATTGGTAAAAAAGGGTATTGGTTAGACCGTGCGATGGGGGTGCTACTCGTCGGTTTAGCTGCGAAATTAGTACTAGGTTAACGTTTGTTTACCTTACAAACAGGCATTTGTTTTTGTGAATTGGTATAATCGCGCCGATTTTTCAAAAAGATAAGAGAGTTGTGTGAAAGACGTAAACCAAGACCGCCTGAACAATACGTTGTCTAAACAGTATCAATTTGATACCAAAGGTCTATTGCGCCGCGCTGCCGGTTTAACAAAGGCAAACTTTTCATCATTGCTGCAGGGAAGTGTTGTTCTATTTTTGACGTTTGTCGTGTTAGGTGTATTTGCTCAGCAGTACATCACAATAAATGACGATGGGACCTATGTATTCGAGCATCAGTCTATCATAGAAATTGTTGCAATCTGCATCGTTGCCCCGCTGTTGACGGGGTTGTATATGATGGGCGTTTTTGTTGCCCGCGGCACTAAAACTTCAGTATTTACCGTTTTCCAGTTTTTCCCCTTGATATTTTTGCTGGCGCTAACTCAGCTAGTGAACAGTATTCTTGTTCAACTTGGTATAATGTTGCTTATTATACCCGGCGTTTATTTTTATTTAGCCTCGTCCTTTTCACTTATGTTGGTTGCTGACAGAAAGTTAACGCCAATTAGCGCGATCATCCTGTCGTGTCGCGTATTTAATGCATACTGGGCTCAAATCGCCAGCATATTTGGTGTGTTCTTTTTACTGTTTGTGTCGGTGCCATTAACGCTGGGCTTTTCACTTATTTGGGTATTACCTTTTTATTTTAGTATGATGGGCTTGCTCTATCAGGAACTGATTGGCGAGCAGGGAGTAAGCACGGAAGCATCTGAAAACGATGTGAATGAGTCTAGCTTCGATGCATAAGCGTGAAACCTTTAAAATTGTCCTCATTACGTTAGGCGTATTGGCGGTAATCGTCATTAACGCCATAATTTTTACTGAGGACGAACCGGATATTTTAGATATACCGCAAACGGTTGAAGCTAAAAAGCCGGTGCCTAACTTCTCTGCCTATACAGATGTAAAAGAGAAGAAAGAGGCATTTTTTAACTATTTACGTCCCGAAATAGAGAAGCAGAATGCGTATCTACTCACGCTTAGACATTACGTACAAACCTTATATAGAAAGGCGTTAGCTAACGAAACGCTCTCTGAAGAAGATATGGCAAGGCTTGAATGGTTAGAAGAGGAATATCGAGTTAAGCCAACGCAGCCGCTAAAATCAAAATTGCTAGCTTTGCTACAAAAGATTGATGTTCTACCAGCCGAACTCGTGCTCGTGCAAGCCGCGAATGAGTCAGCTTGGGGCACCAGCCGGTTCGCAAGAAAGGGCTATAACTTCTTTGGCTTATGGTGTTTCTCTAAGGGGTGTGGCTTTGTTCCTAACCGTCGAAACGATGGGGCATCTCATGAAGTTGCCAAATTCGACAGTTTGTCGCGTGCAACGTACACCTACATGCGAAATTTAAACCGCCACGACGCGTATGCGGATTTAAGAGAGATCCGCAGCCGACTGCGTGCAAACCAAATTCCTATAACTGGTGTTGCGTTAGCTGAAGGGCTAATGAATTACTCTGAGCGAGGAGCCGCTTATGTTGAAGAGCTTCAAACTATGATCCTATTTAACGAGGAGTTTTTATCCGAATGATACGCGCTGCTTTATTTTTTGCTTCATCTCTGTTTATTGGTGTAGGCAGTTCTTCCGTTGCTGCTGAAACGATAGATGTTGAGTACAGCCGTTTCTATAGCCATGTCAAAAAGCTGGATAATGAAGATACCCAAGCACTTCAGTTTGCATTCGGGTTTGTTCGTGTTGGCGAAGGGCGTTTATGTGAAGTTAACGGAGCGTCTATCGTAACCGATAAGAAAACAATGCCCTTAGAAGTGAGTGGTGAAGGGCGATTCACGGTGCCTACTGAAAAGGCCCTGAAACTTGCCAACGCACTGGTTCGCATCGATTTAAACGAACGCGCGAACGTGTGTGATATGTCGGTACAACTTGAAACCAAACCAGAATATCTTAAGCAGTATTACACAAAAGACGACCTTACTTTTTTGTATGGTCAGTACGAAGCTTTCTTTAATGAAATGGGAAGCTTTTTGTCTTTCATGATGCCTTCGGTAAAGGGCTTGATGATTCAGTTTGATGACAAGAATTTAGATTTCATTACACCACAAGGTGTGCAAATCAATAACGGCGTATTGCATCTAGAACAAGATTGGATCAACGACGCAAAAGGCTTAACACTGCCTCATGCGCCGCTACGTGTTACCGCTATGGCTTCAAGCTAAATGCATATTTGGGATTAGGTAAGAAGCTGATACCTTATTTGCTCTGCTAAACGCGCGATGGTCTCTTCGCCCTTTGCGCATAGCTCTTCGGCTCTGTGGAATTCCATAATACCCACATCGGTAAGCTGAGGCTCAATAAGAATGTCAGGCGGATCGCCAGCCAAACGTGAGCGTGTGACGCGAGCTTGAAGTATCTCAAGTGAACTGCTCATCACGCTCATAATTCCCGGCGGGTTTCGCTTGTTCACTTTAGCGGGGACTTCGGTCAACTCTTCTTCCACTTTTTCAATCACATCAGAAGCAATGCCTTCTTCAGTCTTTACGTTGCCAGCCGAGACGCTGTCTTTTTCATCTTTTTTCTCTAGGGCTTTTTCTTCTTTGTTGTCAGGAGAAAACCATTGGCGTAGTACGTTTTGACTCTTTGTAAAAAAGTCCTCGGTTTTGCGCTGGTTTTCTTCATGATCTTGTCTCAACTTTTCAAGACGAAGTGGTCGAAAATCGGCGTTAAGGTTAACCGCGATTACAAAATCGGCCCCTAATTGGCGACATAAGTTCACCGGTACAGGGTTTACAACGGCACCGTCTACCAACCAACGATCACCATGTGCTACGGGCGCAAAAAGTGCGGGAATAGCGCAGGATGCTTGAATGGTGTCTCCGATAGGACCAGAGTTAAACACTACTTCACGGCCGGTATAAAGGTCGGTAGCCACAGCCGCAAACGGCTTAAGCATGTCTTCATAAGTCGATTCACAAAACTCGCTTGCTAGCTTGTCGAAAACCTTCTGTCCGCTGGCAATGCCGCCGCGTCTAAGTCCTACACCCATAAGAGCAAGTACCTGCCAGTCGCTAAGGGAACAGGCCCACTCTTTCAATCCTTCCAGCTTGCCACTTGCGTAGGCAGCACCAACATAGGCACCAATAGAGCATCCCGCTACAACGTCAATTTTTACGCCGAGTTTTTCTAATGCTTCAATTATGCCAATGTGAGTCCAGCCCCTTGCGGCACCGGCACCTAGCGCAAGTCCAATTTTCATTTACTTAGGTTCCATAATGTTTATTACTTCAATAGTATTATCTTCATCACTGAAGTCCGTACTATTTTCTGTAGTGAAAGAAGGTTCATCGAACCCGATATCACCGTCTTCTACCGGGCCTTCTTGTGTAGCTATAGCTTTAAAATCATAAAGGTTGCTGTCGATTAAGTGTGAAGGCGCTACGTTTTGAAGCGCACGGAACATCGACTCTATACGACCTGGGAAGCGACGGTTCCAGTCTTGTAGCATAGCCTTTATGTTTTGGCGCTGTAGGTTTTCTTGTGAGCCACAAAGGTTACAAGGAATAATCGGAAATTCAGCGGCCTGAGAATATTTCTCGATGTCTTTTTCTGTGCAGTACGCCAATGGACGAATAACGATGTGTTCACCGTTATCGCTGACTAGCTTTGGCGGCATAGACTTAAGCTTGCCACCATGAAACATATTGAGGAAAAACGTTTCTAGCATGTCGTCGCGGTGATGACCTAATGCAATTTTAGTCGCACCTAACTCTTTTGCCGTGCGGTACAAAATACCACGGCGCAAGCGAGAACAGAGAGAGCATGTTGTCTTTCCCTCTGGAATTTTGTCTTTAACAATAGAGTAGGTGTCTTCTTCTACAATTTTGTAGTCAACGCCAATGCTTTCTAGATATTCAGGCAAGATATGTTCGGGGAAACCAGGCTGCTTTTGGTCAAGATTAACCGCAACGATATCAAAATGAATAGGCGCAATCTTCTTTAAAAACAATAAAATATCTAGCATGGTGTAGCTGTCTTTACCGCCAGATAAACACACCATTACTTTGTCGTTGTTTTCAATCATACCGAAATCGCCAATGGCTTTACCCACATTGCGGCGAAGTCGTTTCTGAAGTTTGTTGAAGTTGTACTTTTGCTTACTTTGCGCAGCATTTAATGGCGACGCGTCAGCACTGTTTGTGCCTAAACTCATAATTAACTAGCTTGGTTTGTGATAAAGCCACCATTATACATTAAAGCGGCTTTTCGAGACCATGCTTGTGAAGTTAAATTTGTTGGTGACATACCGTGTTGGCCGCTAAGTAACGGAAAACACGGGCTATGCGGTACTGATGAAAAGATTACACCGACAACGGCGACACAAATCCATCTGGCTTAATAGCAAGCACATCGCAATTGAGTTCGTCGATCACGTGTTCTGCAGTGTTACCAATTAGGGCCGCTGAAATGCCCACACGGCCAACGGTACCAATAACAACCAGCTCTGCATCCAGTGTTTTTGCCACTAGCGGGATGACCTTTTCCGGAAGGCCTTCTCTTACTACGCATTTGTTCTCAGGAATACCGTACTTTAACGCGTGACTACGCATTTCTTTTAAATGATGATTTTTTACCGCGTCGTGATAGGTATCGGGGTCGAACTCAGGCACTTCTATGGCGATATTAAGTGGTGTAGAAGGGTAACTGTTGACCAAATTTACGCTCCCTTTCAATAAAGAGGCGTAGTCGTTAGCAATGAGGGTGAGCTTATCGTTAAGTGCGGCGTGCTCATCGTCTTCACTGCCTACGTTTACAGCAGCAATAATCTCTCCTCCTTCTGGCCAGTCGTGCTCTTTAACGAGCAATACTGGCCGAGGGCATTTACGCATTAAATGCCAGTCGGTGGGGGTGAAAATAACAGAAGCAAGATCGTCGTGCTTTTTGGTTGCCTTTACCACTAAATCTATCTGATTGTTTAGGGTGTAGTAAATAATCGACTCATACGCACGATTATTCCATTCTACAACGATATCAGTTTCAGTGAATCCTTGTTCTCTTAAGTGGGTGGCAAGCCATTTTGCATGCTCCTTTGTAACTGCATCGCGCATTGACTCGCGCTCATCCGGGCTAAGCATGGTCGTCATATCATAAGATAAGTCGTATACCACCATCATTGCGGTAACTGAAGCGCCTGTTTTTGAAGCGAGTTCATAAGCACGGCTCAGTGCAGGTTGGTTATCGCGCTCGGCATCTACCACGGCCAGAATTCGTTTACACTCAATCATAACGTCCCCCTAACTACGAAACTTAGTAGCGGCTGTCGAAATCGAAGCTTTCTAATACTAACTATAAACGACATTGGGAAAAACGTAAGTTGTTTTAGATCAAGAATTTTACGAGGCGACCATGAGTGAACGTACCTAATTGAATATGGAGCAACCGGCGTGGCGCTGAAAGGGTAGATAGGTGGCTAACACAGGTTACAAAAAAGCGCGCTTAGTGCGCGCCTTATTTAACACTTAAAAAGGACTAACCGCAGACAACGCTAGGGCCGTTAAGCGCCGCTAGTTTGGTGTTTAGCCTATCGAAATCCAAAATAGTAATAAGCTTGCCGTCTACCTTTATGATGTTGTCTTTTTGAAAACGGCTTAACAGACGGCTAATCGTTTCAATCGTTAATCCTAAATAGTTTCCAATTTCGTTGCGCGTCATGGTTAAGTGGAATTCTCTATGGGAAAAGCCACGCTCTTCAAAGCGTTGCGACAGGTGTGAGATGAAATACAGTAAGCGCTCTTCTGCAGTTCGCTTGTTTAAAAGCATGATCATGTCGTGATCTTGTTTTATTTCAGCGCTCATGAAGCTCATGATCTGGTGGCGTAGCTTTGGAAATTGCACTGACATTTCGTCGAGGGTCTCGTAGGGAAGCTCACACACCATGGCAGTTTCTAACGCAGAAGTATAGCTTTGGTGTTTATTCTCTCTTAGTGCATCGAAACCGATAATATCACCAGGAAAGTGGAAGCCGGTAATCTGTTCTTCACCTTCGGTATTAGTCACAAATGATTTGAATGAACCGGTTCTCACTGCAAATAGAGAACGGAATTTATCACCAGTTTGAATCAGCGTGTCACCTTTATGAAGCGGCTTCTTGCGTTCAATAATATCGTCAAGAGACTCGATTTCTGTTTTGTTTAACGCCACCGGTAAACACAGGTGACTGAAACTACAGTTTTGACAGTGAATAGAAAATTGGCTTCCTTTGCTCATAATGCACGCTCTCTAAAAGAATACCCGACAATAATACACCCATTTTTAAACGATTGCGCCATGAATAAGATAAGCTGCATATATTGCCATTATTACTGCAATAATTTGTCTAAAATGGTTATGTTGAAAACTTTGAACAATATATTGGCTACCAGCGCTTGCGGCGAGCAAGGTGGGTAATGTACCCAAACCGAAGAAGAACATAATAGCAGCGCCTTCTAGCGCGTTACCCGCCGCGAGAGACCAGGTAAGTGTGGAATACACCAAACCGCAAGGAAGCCAACCCCAAATAAAACCATAAGGCAACGCACTTAAAGGGGTCTTAAATGGCAAAAAGCGTTTTGAAAGCGGCTGGACTTTGGAAAATAGGCCTTTACCCGCATTTTCCAGCACTGTTAAGCCAGTCCACCACTTACCCAAATAACACGCCAGTAGAAGCAACATGATTCCGCTAAGTAGGGAAAGGGCATAGTTGGCAAGAGGTATATAATCTGCTGCAATTTTTCCAAGTGCCCCGGTTATTGCTCCGGCGATGGTGTAGCTCACTATACGTCCCATGTTATAGGCAAGGGTATAGGGTAGTGCTGAAGCGCCTTTAGGCGATACCATCCTTAGCGCAGCGACAATTCCACCGCACATTCCCACACAGTGAACTCCACCGGCTAAGCCGATAAGAAAGGCAGAGAAGTAGTTAATCCCTTCCATGTGGCGCTTGGCTTTTGTCTACTTTACTGTCTTGAAGTTGCTTGCGTTGCTCAGCTAGCTTTTTTTCTTCTGGCGGAAGATCATCGTCAAACAGTATGCTATACCCTTGGCGATCCAAATCTTCAAATTGATTGGTTTTCACCGCCCAAAAGAATATCACGATAGCGACGGCAACAATGATGATGGCGATTGGAATTAATACGTAAATAATACTCATGCTATTTGCTCAAAAGTCGCGTTGAGTTTGTGACCACAATGATACTGCTTAACGACATACCAACAACAGCCATCCACGGTGAAAGTAGGCCTGATACGGCGAAAGGTAAGATCAAAACGTTGTAACCTACCGACCAGCCAATATTTTGCCTTATTTTTTGCTTCACTTGGTGCGCAGTTCGAATAAGTTCTGGTACAGAAAGCAGCTGATCGCCAAGCAGTATCACGTCGGCGGCAGTTTTAGCCACGTCTGTGGCATTACCCACTGCAATTGCCACATCAGCGCTGGCAAGAACTGGAGCGTCGTTAATACCGTCACCCATCATCATCACTTTCGCGCCAGATTGCTGCATAGCTTGAACGGCTTCGTACTTTTGCTCAGGTGTTAGGCCACCTTTAGCGGTCGAAATTGGCAATGGTGCGGTAAGCGCATTAACGTTTTGCTGTGTATCACCACTTAAAACGGCGAGGGTATGGCTTGCAGCTAATATATCGAGAGTTTCTTGCGTATCTTCTCTTAGTGAATCCTTTACTTCATACGCCGCCATAATACGCCCCTTAACCGTGAGAAACACGTTAGCTGAAGGGAACGCTTCAATGAGTTTTAGCTGTGATTCGTGAACGCTGAATGCTGCAGAACCCATAGAAAACAACGTGTCATTGATCTCACCGCTGATACCACCTCCTGGCGTAACGGTAAAATTAGTCACTTTGTGTACCGTGTTATCGATAGCGTCAGCACTGCCGCTAGAGGCAGAAGTCTCGCTTAGGGCTACACCGTCGCTAAAGGCTATACCGTCGCTAAAGGCTTTGGCAATCGGATGTTCAGAGCGTGACTCCAAAGCGCGCGCAATTGATAGCGCACTATTACTATCCACGCCGTCAGCGTACCAGGCATTTGAAATAGTAAATTTGCCTTTTGTGAGCGTGCCGGTTTTGTCTAAAGCGATGGTGTCAATGTCAGTAATTTGTTCTAGCGCATCTGCCCGTTTTAGTAAAATACCTTGTCGGTTTAA
This sequence comes from Alteromonas sp. G4i13, assembly GCF_054960505.1. Classification (NCBI taxonomy): domain Bacteria; kingdom Pseudomonadati; phylum Pseudomonadota; class Gammaproteobacteria; order Alteromonadales; family Alteromonadaceae; genus Alteromonas; species Alteromonas sp. G4i13. The sequence continues at coordinate 20,666 of NZ_JBHNYX010000003.1, forward strand.
CTTTGCCATAGCGCAAGTTAACGCTGATGGCGTGGCCAACCCTAGTGCGCAAGGGCAGGTTGCAACCAGCACTGATATGGTGATCCAAAATGCCTCGTCGCTCCCCTGATACGCCCAAAAGCCATAGGTTAACGCCGAAATCAGCAATACCGCGGTAACGAAATAGCGAGAAAAATTATCGGCTATCTGCGCTGCTTTAGGTTTACTCGCCATGGCACTTGCTTGCAGTCGTACAATTTGATTTACCAGCGCATTTTTAAGGGTCTGCGTAACCGTAATGGTTAGCGTACCATCTTGACAAACCGTGCCGCCGTATACCGGGCTACTGTTCGACTTACGCACGGGGTTAAACTCGCCGGTAAGCATAGATTCGTCAACCGCTGCGTTGCCGTCGGTTACCACCCCATCAATGGGGACTGTTTCACCAGGCTTCACTAGCACTACGTCGTCAATTTTTAGCTGCTTAGCCAGACACTCGGTTAGGCTGCCATCTGGATTTAGTTTGGTCGCTGATACGGGCACATACTGCATCATATTGGCAGAGATCTGTGCGGCGCGATGACGACTGCGATGTTCTAAGAATCGGCTAAGTAACAGCAGAAAAATAAACATACAGATGGATTCGAAATACACTTCACCTTGCTCTAATACTGTAGAGCGAATTCCAGCAATGTAAGTACCGAATATGGCGAGCGTAACGGGTACGTCCATATTAACCGTTTTGGCGCTTAGCGCTTTAGCGGCGCCCACATAAAAGGTGCTGCCTGAATACAGCACCACAGGTGTAGTAAGCGTAAGGGCAACCCAATAAAAATATTGGCGTGTCTCTAACTCAATGGCGCCGAACCAATCAAAATAAAGCCCAGTCATTAGCATCATAACTTGCATGGTCATAATGCCTGCTAGGCCAAGCTTTTTTAGAAAGGTCTTTTGCTCGCGTTTATAACTGGCTTCGTGTTCGTCGGGGTGAAATGGTGACCCAACATAACCAATGCGTTTTAGCGTAGATAGAATTTGGCTAAGCTTAATTTGAAACGGTGACCAGGTAACCAGTGCGCGGCGCTCTTGTACATTCACCGCGACTTGCTTTATTCCTTCTACTTTCGACAACTGCTTTTCGATAAGCCAGCCGCACGCAGCGCACGTAATACCTTCAAGGGTCAATTGTATCTGCTTGTCCTGACCTTCTTCAAACACGAACTCTTCTTGAAGGGAAGGGTCGTCATAGACTTTGAGCTTATCTAACGTTTCTAAAATACCGTCGTCAGATTTTTGCGCCGGTTCGGTTCTAAACTGGTAATAGTCTTCAAGGCCGTTGTTAACGATCGCTTCAGCTACCGCTAAGCAGCCAGGACAACACATGTCTCGTTGTTGCCCTAAAATGACAGTAGTAAATTTGCCATTGTCTGGACTCGCTATAGGCAAGCCGCAATGGTAACAGTCGTGCTTTGTCATTATGGATTGAATTTCATTTTGCCAGTGTGGGGCAGATAGACGGTGTTTTGAATTTTCCAGCTATCATCAATCGGGGTTAGCGATACGCGCCATTTACCGTCAAGGTTTTCTTCAATAAAGCCGCGATAAATACCGTTAGCGTCGCGACTCAATAAAACACTAACATCGCGCTCTTCTAGCGTTACGTGATAGAAACTTAATTTAACCGCGTTACCTTCTTGAGGAATCCCCGAATGAAATTGCAGCGCTATGCTTCCATCTTCAATGGTTAAATCAGTGGTAATGTTCATGCGACGGGCTATGGCTTCTTTGTCCAGACGGGCATTAATTGCTTTTCCTTCTTTGTAGTAGTCGTCTACCACCAAGCTATCTTCGGTAGAAATAGCAAGGTTTAATAACACGCCACCCATGATGAGGGTAATGATAGGAACGGCAATTAAAAACCAGGGCCAGAACTCTTTATACCAGGGTCTATTCATCGAAATCTTTTCTCGTATTTACTTCACTAACAACATATTTATTTTTACTTCCCCAACTACACGTAAAGCCGGCAAATAATGATAAATATAGTGTTGGCGAGACATGTTAAAAGTGTACAAAGAATGTTCGCATGGCACTCTCTATACCGCTGTATTTTCTCATAAAAAAAGCCCCGTAGTAACGAGGCTTTTTAAGATATTTAATGATTTAAATCATTAATCATTTGAAAGGCTGTATACATACGCTGCAACAACGTGAATTTTGTCATCACCCAAGGTTTTCTTGAATGAAGGCATTACACCGTTACGACCGTAAGTAAGCGTTTCTGTTACCGCTCTGTGGCTGCCGCCGTATAGCCAGATATTGTCAGTAAGGTTTGGTGCACCAAGTGCTTGGTTACCTTTACCGTCCATACCGTGACAAGCCGCACACGCTGCGAAACGAGCTTTACCTGCTTCTGCAAGCTGAGGGTCCACATCGCGACCGCTTAAACTAAGTACGTAGTTAACCACTTCTTCGATACCGTCTTCACCCATAGCATCTAGCCATGCTGGCATAGCTGCTTTACGACCAAGCGTAAGAGTTTCAACGATTTTCGCACCTGAACCACCGTACAACCAGTCGTTGTCCGTTAGGTTGGGGAAGCCGCCATTTTGACCACGTGCATCAGAACCGTGACACTGAGAGCAATTTTGTAGGAACAAACGCTGACCTACTTTATTTGCTTCTGGGTCTTTAGCCAGTTCTTCAACAGGAACTTGTGCATACGCTTCGAAGATCGGATCGAACTTCTCGGCAGCAAAATCTAGTTCACGATCATATTCTACTAGGTAGCCTTGCTCTTTAGCATCAATACGCGCCTGAGCTGACTCTTCTAGCGATTGAATATTTTGGTTAGAGCTCTTCCAACCCAAAATACCTTCATACGCACCTAGGCCAGGATAAAGCGCTAGGTATAAAAAGCCCCAAACGATGGTCATGTAGAACATAATTGTCCACCAGCGAGGAAGTTGGTTGTTCAACTCCTCAATACCATCAAATTCGTGGCCCATTGACTCACCTTCAGCTACGCCAGTCTTGTTAGAAAGGCACCAGCGAAGAAGGAAGTAGCAACCAATGATTAACCCTAGGGTTATCACTGAAATCCAAATTGTCCAAAACATACTCATGAGTTCGAGACTCCTGCTAATCTTCTTTTGATTTTTCTTTTTCTTCGTCTGCAAACACTAGGTTTGCAGCTTCATCGAATTTTTTCTTGTTGCGGCTGCTGAACGCCCACCATACAACACCGATGAAGCTTACAAAGACGATGACAGTAAAAATGCTGCCTACAATTCCCTGGTCCATATTATTTCAAATGTGTGCCAAGAGATTGTAGATAAGCAATAAGGGCCTGCATTTCCGTTTTGCCCTGTACTGCCGCTTTCGCACCCGCGATATCTTCGTCGGTATACGGAACGCCAAATCCACGGAATACTTCCATTTTTTCAGCTGTTAACTCGCCATTAAGCGTGTTTTCCGCAAGCCAAGGGAAACCTGGCATATTCGACTCTGGTACCACGTTACGAGGATTAAGCAGGTGAACTCGGTGCCATTCGTCGCTGTAACGACCACCAACACGTGCTAGGTCAGGACCAGTACGCTTAGAACCCCAAAGGAAAGGGTGCTCCCATACTGATTCGCCAGCAACGCTGTAGTGACCATAACGCTCTGTTTCAGCGCGGAATGGACGGATCATCTGACTGTGACAACCTACACAACCTTCACGGATGTAGATATCACGGCCTTCAAGCTCAAGCGCGGTATATGGACGTAAGCCTGTTACCGGTTCCATGGTTTGCTGTTGAAACATCAACGGCGTTATTTGAACCATGGCACCAAAGCTGATAGCGATAAGGATTAATACCGTTAACAGACCGACGTTCTTTTCAATTAACTCATGTGCGTTTTTCATTATTCGTCTCCTTTACTACGCCGGCTGAGTCGCTGGGTCTGCAGCGATACTGCCTTTAGGTGCACGAACGGTTTTCCATGTGTTGTATGCCATAACAAGCATACCTGCTACCACGAAACAACCACCAATGAAACGAACCACATAGAAAGGCTTAGACGCTTCTAATGACTCAACAAAGCTATAGGTTAACGTACCGTCAGCATTTACTGCACGCCACATTAGACCCTGTAGTACACCAGACATCCACATTGCTACGATGTATAGAACAACACCGATAGTTGCGAACCAGAAGTGTACGTTAACTAGCTTGGTGCTATACATAGCGCGCTGACCGAATAGCACTGGAATTAAGTGGTAAATTGAACCAATTGAAACCATTGCAACCCAACCTAGAGCACCAGAGTGTACGTGACCAATTGTCCAGTCAGTGTAGTGAGACAGTGCATTAACGGTCTTGATTGCCATCATTGGGCCTTCGAAGGTAGACATACCGTAGAAAGACAATGAAACAATAAGGAAACGCAATACTGGGTCGGTGCGAAGTTTATGCCACGCGCCAGATAGCGTCATAATACCGTTAATCATACCACCCCAAGATGGAACGAATAGGATAATAGACATCACCATACCTAGTGACTGAGTCCAGTCTGGTAGGGCAGTGTAGTGAAGGTGGTGAGGACCAGCCCAGATATACAGAGAGATAAGTGCCCAGAAGTGAACAATTGAAAGTCTGTATGAATAAACCGGGCGACCAGCTTGCTTAGGTACGAAGTAGTACATCATACCAAGGAAGCCCGCAGTCAGGAAAAAGCCTACCGCGTTATGGCCGTACCACCACTGCATCATAGCGTCTACTGCGCCTGCATACAGTGAATACGATTTAGTGAAAGATACCGGAATAGCCATGCTGTTACCAATATGAAGAATTGCAACAGTTAACATGAACGCGCCTAAGAACCAGTTTGCAACATAAATGTGCGAAACTTTACGGATTACTAGGGTTCCGAAGAAGTTAATGATATAAGCGACCCAAACCAGTGCCAAAAGGATATCAATTGGCCATTCTAGTTCAGCGTATTCTTTTGAGCTGGTCAAACCCATAGGCAGGGTGATAACAGCTAAAACGATAACGGCTTGCCAACCCCAAAAGGTAAATGCGGCAAGTTTGTCACTGAACAGTCTTACCTGGCAGGTACGCTGAACGATGTAGTACGACGTTGCAAATAGCGCACAGCCGCCGAAGGCAAAAATAACGGCGTTAGTGTGCAACGGACGCAAACGTGAGAATGTTAGCCATGGTGTGTCAAAGTTAAGCATAGGTGCAAATAACTGCGCGGCAATAAATACCCCTAGGCCCATACCAATGATACCCCAGACTATGGTCATGATGGTAAATTGCCTAACTACTTTATAATTGTAGTCAGGTTGTGCTTGGCTTATTTCACTCATTTTAATGAATCTTCCACTTCAAATGAACTATGGTCTCCAACTGCCGGAATAGTACGGTCGAGACGTGTATCAGCTAAGGAATAACGCTTCACACCGAGCTCGGAAAGAGTAATAATTATTGTCTCCAAGCCAGTTGGTACGCGGATGATAAGGTTTTTAATTACAAAAAGATACCATAAACTACCTAAGCTTGATCTCCGTCAATGAAGAAATACACAAAATTTAAGAAATGCTAAATAACGATAACAATAAACGATCAAAAATTTTACATTCCCAGCTTCCATTAGTGGCTATTATTGTTGTAGCCGTGTGTGTATACCTTGCACATAAATTCCAGTCATCGGTGTTAAAAGACACTAGCGTAGTTAATGGAATAGGAAACAGCTGCAACTTTGTCAATGAAACTTGCGAATTCTTAATTGATGACAGGTTAGCAATTGCCACTTTTTCAGCCATGCCTGAAGCCGAAGAGTCAGTAACGGTTAAGCTCTTAGTTCCTGAGGGAGAGGAAATAGAGAGCGCATGGATTGAAGGGGTAAACATGTATATGGGCAAAATTCCCGTGCTGTTAGATAACGATGGTCAAGGAAAGTGGTCAGGTTGGTTTATGTTAGGTAGCTGTAGTGAGCCAGTGATGAAATGGCAGCTACGTCTAAATATTAAAGATAAAGAAAGCCCCAGCTATTTGTATTTTGTTACACAGCAGTAACTGTATTAAAAGCAATAAGACTCTCCCTAAAGAAAGGGGAGTAAACAAGCAAAAAAGGCCGCTCTTTATTTAAGAGCGGCCTTTTATTAATTACCTGTAAATTGTAGCGTGAACGCTATTTCTTACATTTGAGACTGAAGGTAGTTTTGAATACCTAGTCGCTTAATAAGGCCAAGCTGCTGCTCTAGCCAGTGTGCGTGATCCATCTCTGTATCGTCTAGTAGTACAATTAGCATGTCACGAGTAACATAGTCTTTCTCGGTTTCACAAAGCGCAATAACTTCACGTAACTTTGCATCAACTTCATATTCAACACGTAAATCGCTTTCAAGCATTTCAGGTACATCTTTACCCACTTTGAAGCCTGTGCGCTTCGTCATGTCAGGCGTACCTTCTAAAAACAGCATGCGTTCTATTAGCTTAGTTGCATGTCCACGCTCGTCATCAAATTCATGATCGATGCGTTCGTAAAGCTTATTCAAACCCCAATCAAGATACATCTGAGAGTGAATGAAATACTGATCCATGGCGGCTAACTCATAAGAGAGTAGTTCGTTTAAGCCATTGATGATTGCTTGGTTACCTTTCATTAGTCATCTCCCATTACTTGCGCTTGTAGGTAGTTCTCTATACCCATAGCATCAATTTGGTATTCTTGCGTTTCAATCCAGTCTAGGTGCTCTTCTTCATATTCAAGAAGGTCTTCAAGCAAATCACGAGAAACATAATCCTGCTTTTCTTCACATAGCGCGATAGCTTCACGAAGTAGTGGAAGCTGTTCTTTTTGAAAACGCGCATCACATGACAGCATTTCAACGGTATCTTCACCGATATAAAGTTTGCCTAACGCTTGAAGATTAGGAAGGCCCTCAAGGAATAAAATGCGCTCGATAAGATCGTCCGCTTGCTTCATGTCCTTGATAGACTTTTTATAATTCTTTTCGTTAAGTTCAGAAAAACCCCAGTTTTTGAACATACGAGCGTGCAGAAAGTATTGATTTATCGAAGTAAGTTCACTTGTCAGTACTTCGTTCAATTTTGCAACAACTTGTTTATCACCTTGCATTGTGTAAACCCTATTAACGTATTTGCGTGAAGTTTAGTCTAAATTTGACCGCATGTCAAAAAAGTCTTTGTAAAACAGTTGTTTACAAACGATAACGTTTCTCAATTCATCCATTGTTCGCATTTAGAACAGCATTACTGTTGTGCATGCGCATAAGCAAGACTTTCTTCAGCAAAACCAAGCCCTGCTTCGGTAAAGAAGTTGAAGACTTTATCTACACCATTTTCTAATAGATGTGACACTTCATCCTCATAGCGTGCAATGGCTGCGACTTTTCCAACATAGCCCGCGTTTTTAAGCTGACGTGTGATGTTTATTGAGTCCTGGATAGAAGGCAGAGCAAGCAAAACAAGCTGAATCTGTTTGATATCTAAATTATCCCACAAATCGACGTCTTCACCGTCGCCGCATATTACGTTTAAGCCTTCGTCTGATAACTCTTTTACTTTTACTCGGTCGGCGTCCATTCCCCATACGCTCACATCACTTAATTTAGATAACGCATTGAAGGCACCGCGACCAACTCGTCCCATCCCCAACACTAAAAACTCCGCGTTGTGGAGAGTAGGATAAATGTCTTCTTTTAAGCGCTCGTTTTTCTCAAAACGTTTAATGGTGTGTTTATGATTGTGATATTGAGAATGGGAATTGCGATAGAGCACGCTGGTAATAACGAATGAAATAGATACGGCTAAAGCAATCACCACTAACCAAGAGTTTGCCAATAAACCTAATGAAACGGCTAGCGCGCCAACAATAAGGCCAAATTCACTGTAATTTGAAAGCACCAAGCTGCTCAAGTATGCCGTGCGACCGCGAAGGCGAAGCGACGTAAATAAGCCGAAAAAGAGTGCTGCTTTTAACGGTATAAATAAGCAGAACACGATAGCTAGGACAATCATACTAAGATCGGGAAGGGCGGTAAGACCGATAGTAAGGAAGAAGCCGATTAAGAAGAGATCCTTAAAACTAAGCAGCGACTTCGCTAGCTCCGAAGCCTTTTCATGTTGGGCTAACATGATTCCAAAGATTAGTGCCCCAAGATCGCCTTTAATGTTAACCAGCTCAAACAAGTGATAGCCACCTAAGGCGAGGATAAAGCCAGTAAGCGGAAGCAGTTCACCGTGGCCCGACTTATTAATCATTTTGTTTATGATTGGCATTGCTGGGAATAAGGCCAACAACGCAAGCGCCCACACAGAGGGGAGCTTTCCAGTTGCTGCAACAAGGAAGATAACAGCAAAAACGTCTTGCATGACCAAAATGCCAATGGCAAGGCGGCCGTGGCGGGTTTTACTTTCGCCACTTTCTTCTAATACTTTAACCACGCACACTGTGCTACTGAAACTAAGGGCAAAAGCGATAAGCGCAGCGCTTTTCCATGTAAGCCCATCAACGAAATTTGCAGCAACCGCACCAATCGCATAGACGCAACAGGTAATAACGCCCACCCATACTAAGGTATGTGAAACGCTTCCCGCCCAAACTTCTCGACGACTCAAATCGCGGATGTTAAGTTTCAGACCGATGGTAAAAAGCATAATGGTGATGCCCAAGTTGGCTATTTGGGTTAAATCTTCAGTGAGCGTGTAGCCTGCAAAATTTAATAAAAAGCCAGCTACCAAGTAGCCAACTAAAGGAGGAATGCCAATAAGTTTAACCGTTAAGCCGCAAACAAATGCGAAAAGAAGAAATGCATACTCCATGAATTACCTTTCAGAAAATGTTGAACGTAAAATTCGTTACCTTTGTATAGGTCACATCATCTATTAACCAGTGATAGCTACAAATCGCTCTCTCAACTCGCTAATTGAAAGGTTTTAGACTAGCATGCAATGGCTTGTTTTCGCAGCTAAAAAAGCATTGTAATTGCACATTTTGGTAACGCGTAACCCAATTGAGCTAAAAGCCGGCTCAGTATATTTAACCCCTAAATCAGTCATTTACCGCTAAAGTAAATCTAGTTCCCGATTTCAGGTGTATTGAACAGGGTTGTAGGCATATTATTTTGTTTAGATATGACCAAAAATAAAGAAGGATTTTGAATGCGTTTAACAATTCTAACTGTGCTAACCCTGCTGGTCGCTTTCAATGTGGTGATTGGCGTATTGTGGGCGCCCGTGTGGTGGTTTTTACTTTTATCAGTCACGCTACTCATTTTTGGTCTATATGATGCCTTCCAAACAAAACATGCCATTTTAAAGAACTTTCCATTAATTGGCAGGGTACGATGGACTGTCGAGGGACTAAGGCCCTACATCCAGCAATACATCATAGAAACCGATACTGGCGGAGCACCTATTTCCCGCATGTTTCGTTCGATTGTTTATCAACGTGCGAAAAACAGTAGAGAAACTGTTCCCTTCGGTACTCAGCTAGATACGTATAAAGATGGGTATGAGTGGATTGGCCATTCTTTATCTGCTCGCGAAGTGGAAGACATGGATGAAGATCCCCGAGTGACGGTAGGTGGCCCTCATTGCAAAAAGCCGTATCGTGCAAGCATACTTAACATAAGCGCAATGAGCTTTGGAAGCTTGTCAAAAAATGCCATTTTGGCGCTAAATAAAGGTGCTGCAAAAGGCGGGTTTTACCATAACACAGGTGAGGGTGGTCTAACCCCATATCACCTCGAAAATGGTGGCGATATCGTTTGGCAAATTGGTACGGGATACTTTGGTTGTAGAAGTAAAGATGGCGGTTTCGATCCTGTTCTTTTTGAAGAAAAAGCCAAACTCGACAATGTAAAAATGATAGAAATAAAGCTAAGCCAGGGCGCTAAGCCTGGACATGGTGGTATTTTACCTGCGTATAAAAATACCCCTGAAATAGCTAAAATAAGAGGGGTTGAGCCTGGAACTCAAGTTGATTCTCCCCCTAGACATAAAGCGTTTGCAACGCCTTTAGAAATGGTTGATTTTATTAGTCAGTTACGCAAGTTAAGTGGATATAAACCAGTGGGTATTAAGCTGGCGCTGGGTAGAAAAAGTGAGTTTATTGCCATGTGCAAAGCCATGGTAGAGAAGGACGTAACGCCAGATTTTATAACGGTAGACGGGGGCGAAGGAGGTACCGGCGCCGCACCGCTTGAGTACACAAACTCTATAGGATTTCCTCTGCGTGAAGCGTTGGCGTTTGTTGACGATTGTCTCACTGGTTTTGGTATTCGCGACAAAATTAAAATCATTGCTTCTGGAAAAATCATTACCGCTTTTCAGTTAGCGAAAAATCTAAGTTTAGGCGCCGATCTATGTAACAGTGCCAGAGGAATGATGTTGGCACTTGGATGTGTTCAGTCGCTGTCATGCAATACGAATAAATGTCCGACCGGTGTAGCAACGCAAGACCCCAAGCTTGCCAAGGGCTTAAACGTTGAAGACAAGTACGAGCGCGTGTACCGCTTTCACAAAAAAACTATTCATGCGCTGATGGATATCTTGTCTTCTACAGGACATGTGAGAACGAGCGAACTAAATCGTACCCATATATTTAGGCGAGTAGATCAGTGTAATATTGCGCGTTACGACGAAATTTTCCCGTTAGTTAAAACAGGAAGTTTCTTAACCGACGACGTTCCCGATAGATTTAAATTACACTTAAAAGAAGCAAATTCTGAAAGCTTTATGCCTTGTAGTTTATTGGCAGAAATAGAGAAAGAAACGAAAGCGGTATCTTAAAAAAACTAAGCCATGACTCCTAATCAAATACCGATTGTGGAGTCACGCTTAACGATTTTTAATGCCTAAAACTGCGAGTTAATCTTTAGATGGTTCGCTTGGAATACGCAGTTGATAGAGGCGGTAATCACTAGTTCTGTAGGGTGTTACTTTATATTTAGGCTGAAGATACGCCACTAAATCTATTAGTTCAGAAACGGTTAGCTCGTCGTTTACAACCCGCATTAATGACACACCGTCTTCGCTGGTGAAACTGGCAGGCTGTCGAGGAGTAAGTTTGTGTGATGGGTTAATAATGCTTGTCACCAACTCTGCATAAGTTTTAATTCTTCCACTGCTGCCTCCCAACGGAATAGGCTTCGCGACTAGGTATTGCGCATTGTCGGACTCTTTTTCCCCTGCGATTCTGTGACAGTCTTGGCACTGATACTTTTTAAATACCAAATAGCCTTTTTCCATATTGCCTTCGGGCAAGCTAAAGCCGCGAGGTGACTGCGCACCCTGGTCACAGGCGAAAAGGAGAAGCGTTGCTATAACAACTATTGCCGTTTTCATACTCATTTCTCTCTTTCTTTTACGGTAAAGATACGTAGCGTTCGCTAAAACTAATGTGTATACGCTCATTATGAATGAGGCTGCAGACTAATCATTGACCTAGCTCAAAGAATAATTATTTGTATAGCACTACTATTTAATGGAATTAGTTAACGGTATGGTAGAAAAGCACTACTACCTAACAAAAGTTGAGGACAGCCACCATGCAAGGTTACGAGACAATTTTAGTACCTATAGATATTTATTCTGACTACGAATTAGTGGTGGAGAAAGCCATTGCAATAGCAGGCAATAGTCACAAAATTCACCTCCTGTATGTTGCTTATCCACAAACCAATGTAGAGCCTTACGGACTATTTTTAGAACGGGATTTTTCGGAGGAAGTAAGAGAGCAGGCATTAAGGCAATTAAAAGACGTTGCCGCAAAACATGATATACCTTACAGCCACATCAATGTAGAGATAGGCTCACCAGCTGATGAGATTCACCATATGGCCGAAAAGGTTAATGCAGATCTCATTGTTATCGGCACCCATGGCCAGAGCGGTCTTCGTTTGTTACTTGGTTCAACGGCCAATGCAGTTCTACATGGTGTTAAAACAGACGTGCTAGCAGTGAAAGTATAAATTAATGCGGCGATTAGCGTCGAAAATGCCGTAAATATTCATGATAAACACCTTCGCCGTCATGTAGATGTAACGAAGGTCAGTTACGTTTTGTAAGGCTGTAACTAATTTTAAAATTACTTATCATGATAACGAAACGGACAGGTATTTTACGGGTACTCTATGCCACTTACTATTCACTTAAGGGGCTTCGTGCAGCCTTTTTAAGTGAAGCTGCGGTCAGACAAGAAGTTTTCGCAATATTGATAATGACACCTGTAGCGTTTTTCTTCGACGTTACGCATGTAGAACGTATATTGCTGGTGATATCTTTACTCATTGTGCTTATCACTGAGCTACTCAACACCGCTATTGAGAAACTCTGTGATCATGTCAGTACAGACATCCATTTATTAATAGGCCGTGCTAAAGATATCGGCTCGGCAGCCGTGTTCGTTAGCCTAATAATGGCCGGCTTTACGTGGATTAGCATTCTTTGGTAGTGCACTTTGCGATTTATAGGCAGAAAGAAAGCCCTAATTTATAGGGCTTTGATTTTCTGGTCACAACATTCTGATACTAAGGTTCTAATTGTACTATCTAAGTTTTTAATGTGCGAATAATGCAATGAAGTCTCACCACCGTTATTGATATCTTTTATCGTAAAAACAACATCATCGCCTCGTGAAGTTACGCAGATTCTCACGTAATCATCAGATTGAGCTAATGGCACGAGGAGATATAACGGCTCATTGTTTGAGTTTAAATAATCTAGTGCTGCTTCTTGTGACTTGAAAGGGTCTTGCTTCTCGGGTTGGACATTCCATGACGACGAGGGAACCACCATTTCCGCAAGTAATTTTCCATGCTTTGTATCAATACCGCTACTCATATATCACTCCTTTTACCTGATTGTTTGCCAACTTAGAAAACCTATTCATTAATATAGGCGTAAGGCAAATTTACCTTTTGATACGAGGGTAATACAGTTTCAGATTGGTTAAAGAATGAAGAGAGTAGGTGAGTTAGACATTGTTATTGATGTGGTTGATTACGCGTAACCTTAAATTCCCTAAGTCGCTGTATTTACGAGCTTTATCTTTTCCGTTTTGCCGACAATTTTGCCATTCCACCACGCTTTACGTTAGCCTGTTTTGTATAATGCCCAGGCATTTCCGGTGATTGCCAACCTCCAGCCAGTTGAAGCTCGGGTAAAGATGCACCATCTTCGGCTAGAGAAACTGCACCACCAACACGACCGCTATGAGGGGTAATGTTTTCGCTAATACCTGCGCGTTGAGCAATGCGTTGCCAAATCCGATAGACACTCGAATAGTTAAGTACATTTGCCTTATGGCTGGGAATGTTCTCATCAAATGGCAGAAGTGCTGTTTTATGGTTTGTTAGTCGTCTAAACAAAACGCCTTTGTGCAGGCCGCGTAAATCTGAAGAAAGGCGCGTTGCTTTAGTTTTTGGGTCAAGATTAGCTTCGTTAACATACTCTTGAACCATAGATATAGTGCTGGAAGAAATATAGCGATATTGACCTTGGCCAGACTGGTCGTTTTTCGAAGAAACAACCAACAGCGTGTTGTTACGCGCAGATATATCCTCAATGCAAACTCGAACTAATTCATCAGCGCGAAGCAATGCATCAAACATCAGGTTAATGATTGCAAGGTCGCGGAGCTCTAATAAAGAATCAGGAATAATTGCATTGTTTATTTTTTCAAGCATATCTATGGTAAGTGGAACCGCTTGTTTGTGAGACAAGCGAAACTTTCGATTCTCTATAAGCGATAAACGGATGAAATCTCTTAGATACGCAGATCTAATAATTGGGTTTGGCAATTTAGCCACGCCTAAAAATTTACTAAGGGCAGATAACCGACGTTTAATGGTTCTATAGGCTAGGGGAGAACAACACAACGCTTCGACATATTGTTTAATGCAGATCTCATTGTGTTCGAAGTTGTTCTTAAAGCCACTTAATCCAGCTTGCTTACAAAAAATTGCGAACTCATTGTAGTCACTAATGTATGCCCGTTGTGTGTTGTATGGAAGCTTGGTAAAAATATCTTGATAATAGCTTTCAACGTTTTTATCAGAAGATGAACATTGACTTGTTATTAGGTCGTCAGAACCTGACGTGTGCTGCTTACCACGAGAGTACTCGATACCAAAAGCTGGAACCGTCGCGCTACTTGAGTCTTGTGGCTTTGAGCTGCTATCACTGTTGCTGTTAACTAATTGAGTTGTGAGCAAGTATGAGCTAGTAGTTTTTGAGGGCATTGAGCAACCTGGTGAAGACATTAATGTGACTATTATGCTAGATTTAACAGAACTTGATAAGTTATTGATATATAACATTATTCACGCATGATAACTGTAATTATCATGCGTGAAGCTACGCACTAATCCATTCATCATTTCACTAACCGCTTTGCTGTTATAATCTCAAGTACAGTGCTACTCTACCACATTACTGTATATATAAACAGTTTGAGTGCTTCAATGCCGTCGATTGCTGGCCTATCACGTAATTATTCCAAACCATATCGCTAGATAAGGCTTGTGGCCTGCTGAGAGAGTCCTTTTTTTGTACAATTTAAATCGTGCGCTACGTGAAATCTGCAAAGCAATACCCCGAATGCGCGCTCAGATTTCACGTAGCGACGCCTGAAAAATAAACTGAAAAGTAATGAAAAAACACCCTAAAAATTTATACATTAAAGAATTACTTCACAATGATTTACTTCCGACATGTTTACTGCTTAGGCGCACACTTTTCAAAACCAAATGAGTTAGAGGTAAAAGTAGGCATTACAAAAGTGGGATAGGCGATAACCTAGTAGTTATTACCTTTGCTTTTTATATGCTTTTCATAGAGCGCCTATCTAATGGCGACTACGGTACGACGATAATAAAACTTCGATACAGTACGTTGCCGAATAAACGACGTCTACGCAGATATGAATTCAATAAACATCGCGTCGATTATTTTTAATTCTACGTGCTATCCACGCCACCCAACTTTAAAACAACGAACGGCCTTCATGCTCAAAGTTTAATTTAATAAGAAGTATAAATAATTGATGATGTTTAAAATAAAGAGCAATTAATAAATAGGATTTAGCGGCCGTAAATATTACATTTAACGCTAAATGTTAGAAAAACCTTAACCTTACAGCTAGTCGTCTTATCTTAGAAATAATTAGTTTCCTTTATTTAACTCATCAGCGTTAAGCCTTTGGTTATTTGAGCTAGTAATTAATAATACAAGCTGTGCGTTCATTATTTAAAGCAAAGAAGACTAAAGCCCGATAAATGTTTTTAGGAACCTGATTAGGACTATTATTTATCTGTGTTAGTTGTCATTAAACCTTACGAATACCTAAATATTACGAGAAGGATAGCGTAAAGCTCCTTGCAAGGCTCCATCTGGCTCATTGACTATCAACTTTGATATTCTATTTAACATAATATACATTATGCGTAATTATGTATATGGACGATTAGGGCGATGATGTCGGTCTATTTAATTGGTTTGTTGACTGTGATTACTTACAGACCTTTATGCGCGGCAGCTGTTTTAGTGCTTCGGCCTTACCGAAATTGCTTCACTTGTATCAGTGGTTTTTATTGAAAGTTGCTATGAACTTTGGATTTAGACATGGAATTTATAAATCGTGCGCTACGTGAAATCTGTAGCACTACACCTCGCGAAATTTATTTTATTTCACGTAGCGTCACGTTAGTTTTTTGATTAATTATGGGTATAACTAACAAACAGAAAGACGCAGTCTTTGTATTTTTATACTAGGCTTTAATTTATTAAATGTAGATTTTTATCTATTTAAAATGTTGCTGTGTTTATCTGAGTTGTAGTTAATCAGATTTAATCTGATTAACTACAAAAAGAAACTCGATCGATCATTTACGTAGATTACATGGTTTGTGGAATGCAGAGATTATATAGACTGGCTAGCTGTTTACTTTAAGCATTTTTAGCAGTGATTTTGGCAGTGATAACTTACACGTTTAGTTATCATTATAAACGCGCTCAATTCGCTTAATATCGTCTTCGTAATCCAATGCCAACTTTGCACGTTCGTAACTTTGCTTCGCTAACTTAGATGCCGCCTCAACAAAATCTCTTTCTATGCTTGTACCTCCATCTTTAAAGCACGCTTTAATTGTTTTTAGTGACTTTTGTATTCGGATAGCAACTTCAATATTAGCAGCACCATCACGGGCAATGCTGGTGTACGCATCGTCAAATAGATCATTCACATTTAACGCAGGCAATGAAATGCGGTCATATTTAAACTCCTCATGCTGAGCACTATCGTTTTGTGAGTTTTCGGTTTCAGTTTCGGATTTGGGCTTGTGCCACAACAACATAAGGCGTGTAATGCTGCTAATGGTATTTATTGCAGTACCATGGTCATTAACCGATGGGGATAATGCACGAGATGCAATTTCGGCTAGTACGATAAAGCCAAAGCGAGGATCAGCCTCAAAGGACCTGGCTTCACCTATAGTAAATGCGTCAACAATTTCATCTGATACTACCTTTTTATTTGAATATGCTATGGCACGCTCTGGTGAAACAAACTCACCGGGTAACATGGCGACATTGATAAAACCGTCGTTTTTATTAGCCCAGTGTTGCAGTTTGGCAATGTCTATAAGCTGAATATAGCCCACTTGTTTAGTATAAATGGCATGCGTCCCCTGCTCTTTTATTTGCTCTTGCGGTACTGCGCCTAAGCACGGCATATCTATTCTATTTTTAATTGCGCGTGTCGTGGCGTGCTCCACTTTTAATAACGTTGACCCCACGCGCCCTAATCGTGCAACGCTGTCTACCCACCGGATAAAAGTTAAAATAACTATCGAAAAAGCCAGACAGGTTAGACAAAACAAAATGAAAAGCCCGGCTTCATCGAAAAAAGCTTGAGTCATTGCAGTAAGCGCTACAGCACTATAAATAAAAGCGCCTATGAAAACTGACAGAGCATTTTGTGATACATCATCGGATATTATAAGGCTTAGAGAACGCGGCGTTGACGACTGACTGGCCGAAGCATAAGCATTAACCATGGTACCTGCAGAAAATGTGGCGATCACCATCATGCTAGATGCCATAATTGAAAGCAGTGTTTCAACTGATTCGGGTTTTATTTCAGGAATATGCTCAGCCAATGAAGTCCCGTCTGCTACTTTAGCGACGAATACAGCAAAGATTGAGAGCAAACAAAAGCCAAGAGGTTTTACCCAAAGCTTTTCTTTTACACTGTATAAAAGGAAACGCAGTCTATCTACGGTAATCGGTGCTTCCACATTCTTCTCTTTTTATTAACTTTATTTCACTTAATACGGCAGTTAGGTGTTTTCTGATTTGTCCCAACTCAATTAGCAGGATCCGCCTTGGCATAAAACATCATTGATAATGATAATCAATATCATTAAAATTGGTTAAAACAGTTTTAAGGTTATCAATATGGACGCTACAAAAATTCTTATCATTGAAGATGATATTACTCTTAATAAACAAATCGCTGCCTTGCTAAAAGACCGAGGCTTCGACGTACATCAATGCCACGACGGCAATCAAGGTCTGGTGACTGCACTTCGTGAAAGGTTCGACCTTATTCTTTTAGATGTATTGCTTCCTAACCTAAATGGTTTCTCGCTGTTAAGCCAACTTCGCAAACGGAAACAAACTCCTGTCATCATGGTTACTGCATGTGGTGCCGAACAAGAGCGTATAAAAGGCTATAGTAACGGTGCAGATGACTACATGCCAAAGCCGTTTAGTTTTGTGGAAATGATGCTTCGTATTGAAGCATTATTGCGTCGCTCTCTAAATGTAAAATCAAATGAAGTAACGAGAAACTCGATCGTCGTTGACGAAATAACACTTGACCGAAGAAACCTGAAGGCCAATTTTGCTGGCAAAGCACTAGATTTAACGTCGACTCAGTTTAAGCTTCTGTGGGTTCTGCTTGAAAATCAGAATGAGGTTTTAAGCAAACCATTACTTTATCAAACTGTTCTGGAAAGAAGTTTCAGCCGGTACGACCGAAGCTTAGATATGCACATGTCCCGAGTGCGAAAGAAACTTATCGAAGCTGGAATGTCCCCTACTCGTCTAGCAACCCAGCACGGCAAAGGCTACTTATTCTCATGAAAAAAGTGTTATTGAGAAAGCTATTGGTCACTATAGCTTTAGGGACGGTTATTCTTATTTGGGTTATTGATTGGCTGTCAGCACATACAGAAACATCAATGAGTCACCTATCAGTAGAGCATCAGCGAGAACTCGTTGAATATGGCAAAGAGGCTGATTTAATTTACCGAAAAGAAGGTGAATTGGGTTTATCGAACTGGCTTCATGAATTTCAAGATAAAGAAAAAACATGGGCAGCAGTAGTAAAGTTAAACATTCAACCTATTGCGGGAAGCGTCATTCCTCAAAAGTACATTGATGAATTTAGAATAGGCCGCAGCGTGGAATGGAAAATTCACCTCTACTTTGAATATAACCCTATCATGGAGGTTCCTTTCTTAGATGAGAAATCACATCTATTAATCCAATTACCCCAGCGAATGAGACCGGGTGTTTATCTCACCTTTGTGGATATTTTGCTCAAGGTCGCACTGCCTTTTGTCGTTCTGTGTGTAGTGAGTTTAGTGCTTTACAGGCACGTAATGGTGCCATTAAGAAAGTTAGAGCATGCCACGAAAGCTTTCAGTCAAGGGCAGTTTGATGTGCGCGTTAGTAAATCATTTAGCAATAGAAGCGATGAGCTCTTCAACTTATCCGTAACATTTGACGGCATGGCCACACGAATTGGAAAATTAATTTACAACCAGAGAGAACTTTTATCCGATCTGTCTCATGAATTAAGAACTCCGCTAACGCGTATGGATATGGCCATCGATACTATTGAAAATGGTATCAATGACAGTGATACGTTAACTCGGCTTCGATATGAATCCAACAATATGCGGGCATTAGTCGAAGATACGTTGACACTTGCTTGGCTTAACAATGAATCGCCTGTACTTAACACTGAGACTTTTGACCTTGCTGAATTGATTCAGGTTATTTGTGACGATGCAGCTTTTGAGTATTCCGAAACAAGACTAAATGTCGAATTACCTAACATCGCGGTAATTGATAAGAGTAGTCAACAAGCCCTCGGCCAAGCGATAGAGAACATTATCCGGAATGCCCTTAAATATACGCCAGAGAATAGCGGTGTTATTGTAACGCTAAAGCAAAATGCAGATGTCTATATGCTTTCCGTCCTGGACTTTGGAGATGGTGTTCCAGAAAGCATGCTTAGCGATATTTTTAAGCCTTTTTTTAGAGTAGATAAGTCTCATGGCCTTCATGTTGTTGGGCAAAAACGCGGCGGGTTTGGTTTAGGACTGGCGCTAGCGCAGCGGCAAATTACTGCTGTTGGAGGAAAAATTAAAGCGTGTAACCACTTGATAGCTGACTCAGCAGGCATTGGAGGTTTACAAATTGATATAACGCTACCGAAAAGGTAGCGTTATACAAATGTTATATTCAAGGCCTCAAAGGAACGGCAGAAACATGAGGCTTTGACGCTTTACTACTCTTAGACTTATATTCATGCCAAGGTAATACTAGATAGTGACAGGCCGTTAAAACAACTATCATGGCTACCAAAGTATATGTCATCGTAAGCTGTTGCAGCCCAACAAGCATTAGCCCCCATCCAATTAATATCCATTGTAAAACATATAGTGCAGTGACGTTTTTACCCCAGAAAGCGAATAGTGTAACCACATAGTTTTGCTTAAAGCGTTCAACGAGTATGTGAGTGGTGTAAATAAAAAGCATCACGATACCTGTCATTAGAAGAACAATTCCAGGGCCGCTTCTTAGGTTTGTTACAATGTGATATGCAGGGTTAGTGAGCGTGAGTCCTGTACCGAGGATTACACAAACTACGCCTAATATAAGGCAACAAACAAAGTTTAACGTGCCTTTATTTTGTTGCTTTAAGAAGCGACCAAATGCCATACCAGCAATTGGGTATGCCGCCCAAGGAAAAATAGGAAACATAACTCCCGCTTCTTCGTTTCCTACAAAAAGCTTCAAAAACTCATTGAGTATAGGTAATGACGTGTACCTATCCCAGACGCTGTGTGATAAAAACGCAATGGCAATAGCCGCGCCGATCCAAATAGAGATTTTATTAGTTGCATGTTTCAATCCTGTACAAAGGAGTAGCGCTATACCTGCGAATTGAAAGACATCACCAATTAAAAATTCACTCAGCGGAGTGTGAGGCGCTACATCTTGGTACGTGACGAGCCCAATGTTAATCGAAAGCCACATGGGAATGGTTCCGCGAACTAAATTTAGTGCGTAACCTAGCACAAACAGCGATATTGCTCGTTTGATATCCGCTTTCAGTGTCGATGATGGAGATAGGCCTACAAAAATCCCCATGATAAAGACGAACATTGATGCTGCTGGCCAACCCAATGCGAATTTTACCGTGGCTCCAAATGCACTAAACCGCACTTCAGGTAAGCCATAAAAGTCTAATACATGGATCATAACCATGAGTAAAACAGCAACACCTTTTGCTACGTCAAAAGTTTTCTGCCTGTTAATACTTGGCGTGCCAAAGTGGGTAGGTACATAAAATAGTTTCATAGTTTTCACTTGTTTTTATTTTGTCTTTTAAATGCTTGGTGTTGCTATTTTTTACTCTTTTCATCTTTCTCAGACAACTTTATACCCAACCAAAATAACAGGCAGGCAAAAGCAAAAGTGACGAAGGAAATTGAAAAAGGCCCGGTGTAGCCATTATTTAGAAATTGGATTATTGCTTGGTTATGGCCAAGTGTCTCGATAAGGGATAAAAGTGCAAGAATGAGACCGCTTGCCAGTGCTGTTCGGCTTATCGCTAAATGTACATGCTTAGTGAAAAAAGCGCCTATGATCGATATGGCATAAACCGCAAAGAAAGCAGTTTCAACAATAAACGACCTGTAATTTAAATCTGTACCAAGCACTCTCTCGAGTAAAAATGCAAACGCTGTCGCCGGTACGATACCAGCACATCCGCCTAATGTAAGTGCAAATATGCTGTGTTTAAAGCGACTAGAAATACTGCGATTATTTTGAAACTTAGTAAGCCACAACATATTGCCAACAACAATTAAGCCGCATACACCCAGCCCGAGTACGAAGAAAACAATTCTTATATCGACGCCTGCGAAGTGCCCAAAATGCAGTGCGTACAGAAAACGTGTCCCATCGGCGAAGGCATTTCTTTCAGCGGGATTTAAATCTGCTGAAAATTCATTTTCACGCACACGGTAAGTCATATCTATCCGTTGCGAAAAGTTCGATCTATGTTGCCCAATAATACGAATTAGCGCGTTTTCATCACCATAGTTTGTAAGCCTGAGGGAGGAAGCTTTTGCATTCTCTTTCTCTTCCCACGAAGTTATAAGGGTATTCAGGTCTGGCATTTCTCTTTCAATGCCAGTGTAAGATTCGGTTACTCTTGGAAACCCTGTATCGTTTAGTAGCGCAGTCCTGTCTCCATCGTAGATAAACAAGAGTGTCACAATCTGAGAAATCAAACCTAAATTAAACATTAGACCGGTAAGCGCGTACATGAATGTATAGGGTAAGCTCATGACCCCTACTACGTTATGCATGTCTGTAAGTTGATATCGAAGAGTAGTGCTGCCACCTCGATAGTAGAAAAAGTGCGTGATCAGCTTTTTGAACTGAACGACTAGCCCAGTGAAAATGACAACGGTAAAAAACAGGGTCACAATACCGACAATGTGGTCGCCCAGTGGCAAATTCAGGTCAATATGGAGGCCATAGAGAAAATCAGCTAAGTGAAAACTGTCTATAGACGCTACCGTTTCTCCATTAACCGGATCAACATAAATTGAAGTCAGTGCATTTTTAGCCGACGGGGTTTCATTTACTGGAAGATGAAGCTCGTATAGAGGCATTGTTTCAGTTGGAAGGACTACAAACATTCTTTGTTGCGTATTCACATCATATTCTGAAAACACTGTGTCCAATATGTTGTTAAGTGGCAGCTGGTCCGAGACTGAACGATATTCTGTATGAGGTAGAACAGACCATGCTTTGATTTCCGGGTAAAACAAAGTAAGAGAGCCTGCCCAAAAAACGATGAATAGCGGAATGGAAATAAATAGCCCTATCCATCCGTGACCTTCCAAGGCTGAACGAATCACGCTGGCTTTCATGCAACTACTCCTAATTTAATTAGTACATTAAGCACAAGTGAAAAAGTCAAAACGGAAAGGCATTGAAGCGCTGGCTTTTTAGTCTTTTCGAAACAGAAAAAGTAACTCATTAACCCCGCCCAAATCAAAAAGCCAAGTATGTAACCCACCAGCAATTTGACATCTACATCGAATGGTAAAAAGTAGTTAAGATTCAAAATGATGCTTGTGCTAAGTAGTAATCCAATTAGAAAGGACAGATAGGTTTTACGCCACATAAACCCCTCCTATGAGCGCTAATGCAACGTTAACGCCTGTTCCATATGCAAGTAGCCTTAAGGGACGATTTTCGTGTGCACCCGTAAACGTCACTAGCGCTAAATTAAAAATAATCATGGTAATCGTAGAAAAGATCATTGCCCAAGCGTTGTATTGCATTCCTAGAAGAAAGGCCGCCAGCACGATAGTGGCAACAAAAAGCGTGTTGCCTAAAGCCTTTGGCATTGATTGAGTGAACGATCTTTGGTGATCCGACGAAAAATAAAGCGCTGTACATCCCCAGAAAATGGCTTGTAAAGCGAGAACATTTGAAATCGAAAACATATCGACAAGTCCTTTTGTATATATTTCTGCAGTTATACTTAAATGGCTTGAGCGGTCGTCGCGGCCTGACTCATTTTCTGTAATTTATATCTGTCCTGACTGAGGATATTCTTGCAATTGTTCCCAAACCACTCGAGTGAAGAGTCAATATTTCGCAGAGATGGTTTCGAGTACAGATATTCAATAAACCCTTGATAATCTACGGCACCGTCGAAAATGGGAACCATGCCTTCTCGCGAGCCTGCTGCGGCATACACATTGTCTGGAGCAAACACACTTAAGTGTTTACTGCTACTTATGTTTTTAAAGTGAAAATGATTTATATATGGAGCGAGTTGTTCACAAGAGGAAATAATGTCAGCGCCAGATTCCCATACATGCAACACATCGTAATTTAGTTGCAAATTGTCTTTGTTAACTTTTTCAAACAATTCAATGGTAGAACCCACCGAGTCAGCGTAAGTGTTAGGGTGTGTTTCGATAACTAAGTTAAGCCCATAGTCGCTAAGCCAATCACAAACAAGTTGTAACCGCTCGAAAAGCAGGTTTTTTCGGTCTTCAGGTATGGCTGCGCTGCCTTCGTTGCCAGCAAATGTGCGAATCTTGGTTGCCCCCCAGTGTTTAGCCAAACGACAAAGGCGATGAACCTTAAAATACAAAGCGTCGTTCCCTTCAAAAAGTGGCAGATAATCGCTTAGCATGGATGTTTTCAACGCGTAGCTTGAGAGCCACTCTTTCCCATACTCGGGTTGGTCTTCTAAATTCGTAGCATGTGCACCCCATAATTCGATCCCCTGAAAACCATTTGCCACAGACCATTTTGCAATTTCAGCGATTGAGATAAGTTGGTGCCTAAAAGTGATGGTGCATACTGAAAGATTCATACGGCGGCCTCCAAGTTTTCTACGCCCACGGTATTGTTAGCTTTTTTATCTTGAAGGTTGTGAAAAACTAGCCAGTCTTGGTACACAGTTTGAAGTTTACATTTAATTTTTCTCTCCGTGGTATCTTGCTCATTGAGTAATGTGAAAAGTTCATCAAACAACGGTAATGTGTCTTGATTCTCTTTAGCTAATTCAGAGAGCTTGATCGCTCGGTATTGTATTGCTTTGTATGTAGAAACCAGCTTTTCTATTTCATCACACCAAAGCTCGAATGTTACTTCTGGAAATCCAATATCTCTCCAGAAATAAGCAAAGCCATGTTCATAGGCGTATTTCCTAATTGCAAGAACGGGGATTTGCTTAAGGGCATTACCCAGCAATGCTCTATCAGCAGGTTTTTGTTGATGAGCTACAATGACTTTCCGGATTGCATCCGTTAACACGTTGTGTTCAGGGAAAAATGTAGCATCGAAATAACTGGAAATAGCTTGCAGAGAAGAATGCGTTATATGATTACTATCAAATACGTAGCCCCCCGCAACATGTGGTGATGAAATAGCGTTGAGAACATCCTTACGCTTAACCTCTCCTTCCCACCTGAAGTCTGGGTCCATCATAAGCCACCGTTCCGTATCTTCCGTCTTCTTTAGCATTACATAGTGAGGGAAAGGATTCTGGTTAAACTTATTTTCTCGCTCAGGTAATAAGTACATATCTAGCATTACCATGATGTTCTGGGAAGGCGTTGCGTCATTGAGCAACCTTTCCAAATTGGCAATGTTCTGAGCTTTCGTCTGTTCATTGTTATACCAAGAGGTAACCTCTACGCCATAAATTTCCTTATACCATTGAATAAAAAAGTCGTGGCTAATAGATTCGTCGTGATAGGCAAGCATGTGGTCTTTATTGACGACTACCTCCGCGTCCCACACACCAAAATAAAAAGGACGATGATCGACTTTGGGCGATGCTTTTATACATTCACACAAACAGCTTACAAAACAGTGGACTTTAATGTCTTCGAACGGCACTTCATCTACACTATCACTTACCTCAATGTTGTTGGTTTGCTGATAAGATAAAATGAAGTGAGCAAGGCTCTCGACAGTATTAACATCCTCTTGAGATATTGCACTTTCCGGTATTTCAATATCGTGATTCAACTCTAAATGGATAAGCAACTGCATAAGCAACACTGAATCAATATAGAGATCTTCGTTTAAACGAGCTCGTGGAGAAAATTTTTGCATGTGCTTGCAATCCATATCATGTGCCAGCACGTGTTCAATTGTGTTTATTAAGGACTCTGAATTCATAACGCACTCTAGGCTGTAGCTGCTGTTGTTTCTGCTTCTAACTGGAAATTCTTTGCAATTTCGTTGCGATTTACTTTGCCATTGGGTAAGCGCTTGATCGCATCAACCTGTATGAAATCGAACGGCACCTGATATGTGGCTAGTTGCTTGTGGCACCAACTTCGCAACGCGGCCTTATCTTCATTCGAATAACGATGTGGCGCGCAAAATTGAAGATAAGCTCGATAGCCTGTACTTCTGTCCTGTACTTTAAATAAAACGGCATCGTCAATGTCAGGGTGACTAAGCACAACGTCTTCCACGTCTTTGGGGTACACATTAAGCCCCGATACAATAATGGTATCGTCTTGGCGCGCAACGAAGCACAGTTGGTGCACACCATCTTTGTCTTCAAAATAACCGAGATCATTGGTATAAATTTCGGCCGATTGTCCATCAAGCGGTTGTTTAATTTTGATAACTATTTCACTGGGAGCACTTTGGCTGCTGCCTGCTTTAACGCTAAGGTGAGGAAGGACTTCGCCTATTACATTTGTGCTTTCAAAGGTTTTACTTATTGCAACGCACCCGGCCTCAGAACATCCATACTGTTGATAAAAATGTTCCACTTTTGATTTGGCTCGCTCAAAGACAGGTCCTGACATGAGTGTGCCAGAGGTAATTACAGCGTGAAGTTTGCTTGTTTTGGGCCATAGCATACATACGGTATCTATCATTAACGGTGACGAATACAGCAATGGTTGCTCAAGTTTGAGCAATGCTTTTAGCAAATGTTTAGGATTTATACTGGTAAAGATTCTGGGGTGCTTGCCTCTGGCAAGGCCAACGAATATACCGCAAATGAGCCCGTAAGAATGAGTAACAGGGCAAGCAATCACCGGAGTCATTGAATTGGGTGCACTGAAATGTGCAACATAAGCAGACACCTCTTGATCGATACTACGCCAAGACCGTTTTATGCTCTTTGGTGCACCAGTGGTTCCAGAGCTCATTTGAATTAATCCTGGAGTATTATCAGGCTTTTCGTTTTTAGGGAATATAATTACATTGTTTAGAGTTTGGTAAATGAGGGCATAGCAACCGGCATTTTCCGCGTATTTTTTCGCTAGTTTTTCTGGCGTACTGGCATTAATTGGCATCACGGTAAGGCCCGCTTCCTTCGCGTAAAAACACAGTGAAAGCCAGTCGCTGACGCTTTCTATGCACACAGCCACACTACCCTTTTTTGAGCTCAGATAGGGTGCGTTTGAAAAGATTTTAAATTTCGAGCTGATGTCTTGGGCTGAGAGGACATTATCGTCAATACTAAGCATACGATTCTCCGCAGGTATCTTTGGCAAATTTTGCTAAAGGGTTTGTAATGGTATGGTGGAACTCTTCATGCGCATTGCTTGCGTAGAGTTTTTTCTTCAAAAGCGACTCAGTAATAACCTGTGTTTCAAATATATTGAGACGGTTAATTCGGCTATGTGGCGTCACACCACTATCGTTGTAGGAACGTAAGACACTAAATACCTTTGACCAAAAAGTGTTCTCATCACAATAGTTCTGCTCAGAGAAAAGAAACGACAGCTCGGTCAGGTTATAGACGAACACGGTATCGACAAATAGCTCTCGCAAGGCTTCGACGTCTTCCATCCAGTAATAAAGATTGGCAGGTGCGTTAACATACTCTGGATTAATCTTATCGAATTCTGGTACGTTACTTTTGTTCGCAAGAAAGTCAGGCACGAACTCTAAACTTTCGTGAAAGTCCCGCAGAATGACTTTCACAGGTAATCCATCTTTCAGTACAACGGACGTATTCTGAGCATGTGCCTCAATGGCTATACCGTGATGAATCAATAAATGCCAGACGGCAAGAACAACCGTGTTAAAAAGCGCTTCTAGCCATTTTTCTACCCCATGTTTCTCAATCCAATGCGCCACGAAAGGCTTTCCGTCAACTTCAGTACTTGCAAGTACGGGGAATGGTACAGTTTGATAATTCGGTTCGTTCAGCACACTGGCATCGCGAAAGATAACACTAAGGCTTGGGGATAAATCATCAGCCCAACTGCCATTTTCTCCACTATCCGCTGATTGCTTTAGCGCAATGCCTGCGTATTCACTTTGTATAGATAGCGCATCACGGCTATGTAGCCATTCATCTTCGGCTATTAGGTTAGTCAACCAATTTGAAATATGTGGCGCAGTACAAACTGAATGAGGTTCAATAGTGCGCAAAGAGGACGTGTTGACGATATTGAGCGGCAGTTTGACGCTCGCTTTGTTGACGTTACTTGTATTGAGCAAGGTTCTTAATGAAATACTGGCTTGATAATCGTCTCCAGCTAAGCCCAGAGAATAAACGTCACCGTTTGATAACGGTTTTTCAAGAGAAGGCTTTAGCTTGTTATATTGCCACGGATGAACCGGTAAAAAACAGTAACGTTGGTTATCCCCGCCGTGTTTACGTAAGCTGTCAGACAGAATTTTGTAGGTAGATTGGCCTAGCTCTCTTTTCCAAAAACTTTGCTCAACTTCACCGTTGAAATTTACGGACAAGTATTCACGCTTTACTGCAAGCCAATGAAGCTTAAACGTATTGTTGGCTTCAGGCCCATATTTTTCGTGGTCTTCAATGCTAAAGCCACTTCTTGATTTAAAGCATGGATGGTACGGGTGGCCCTCAGTTAAAGCAGACTCTAAGCGAATATAGCTCAGTGCTCGTCTACTTGAGAGTTGTAGCAGGTTTTGTTGATTCCAGCGGCAAAGTAACAGTGTATGTTTTAACTCTTCGACTAGCTTATTTTGTCTTTCTTTGCTGCAAGGAAGCGTATGGATAATCTTCGCTGCGTCAGATAACGTAAGAGGGTCACCGTTTATCTTAATAGAATTGGCATCTAGACGAACCCGACTGAAAAGCGTTTGTTTGCCATTAGCTGTTACAAAATTGTCGCCCACTTGAAATGTGAAAAGTCCATCCTCAAAACAGAAATCAACTAAGCCTTCGAAGATAAGCGCTTCAATTAATTGTCGAACAAC
Organism: Alteromonas sp. G4i13; assembly: GCF_054960505.1. Lineage (NCBI taxonomy): Bacteria > Pseudomonadati > Pseudomonadota > Gammaproteobacteria > Alteromonadales > Alteromonadaceae > Alteromonas > Alteromonas sp. G4i13. The sequence continues at coordinate 48,718 of NZ_JBHNYX010000003.1, forward strand.
GCGTTTCTCGCTTTTACACGATACTTTTACACTTGTTCCTGTAGGCACGCTGAGATGCTCTTCGGTAATGTCTAGAGTGCAACTAGCAAGCATCAGCAATCACCTCTTCTAATTCACTCGCTTGTTTACAAACGAGCGATGGCGTGTCACTTCGAACCGCAACGCTTTTAAACGGGTTGGTTACCCAAACATAAACAGCTAGCTCGTCTTCGGCTTCTAACTCGTCCACGTCTTCAACGCGAGTCAGAAGATTGGCTTTGAAAGGCAGTTTTTCTCGCTCCAATACCGATGTGACGAATGCTGTGCCCAACGAACCTAAAGTGGGAAGAATGGAATTTAGCCTGGTGTACACTTTTTGAAGCAGCGTACCTTCTTGAACAAGTTGATCGGCACCTAGGCGGTTGATGACAGCGAATAATTGATTAAAGAATAAGTAGTATGTGAAGCGATTAATTATCATTTGTTCACCGTAGAACAGGTCATCGCACTGAGCGAGTCGCGGTTCCATAGTCTCAAGAATTTGCTGTCTTTCTTTTGACAAATAAAACCCTTGGTTATCACGATAATAGTAAGCAGTTGGGTAACCTTCGCTTAAATCCAGAAGTGAATTTTGCTGGTGCGCCTCTAACGCTATACCACACTGGTCAAAAAGTCTGATTGCTGGCTCAATTGCACAGTCTAGGTAATTATCAAACCAAGTTAGCGCGACATCAGCACATTCCTCGCCTTCTTTCTGGGCTAACATATGGATTATTTTGGCAAGTCGCGAGTAAGTTCCTGGTACAAGTGGCTCTTGTACCAAGGCGGCTATAGATTGCGTTCCGCCAAGCCCTGTGATTTCATTTTTTGAGTTAAATGGATTTTTTCTGAGTATCAACTCAAACCCACTTTCTTTTGAGGCGCCAGCGTTCAATGAAATATAAGCCGGGTCGTCGATGAACTTGAATTTAGGATAAAGCCTTGAAAAGCCGCATCGTTGAAGCAGTCGACAAAGTGTTACTCCGGCCTCTAACTCATGGTGCATGTTCTTTCGCAATGAATTCGTTACTTTTACTGGTATCGATAGCTTAACCATGTAATTAAGCTCGGCGTTATACAACGTTCTGACGGAAGACGTAGGTGTAAATAGAGGCCCTAATTCGCCCAATTGAATCAACTCACCTTTGTTGAGCAGATCTTGAATGTGAGGCTTAGCGCACAACCAATCCGCTTGAAGCGGATGCAGAGCCAGCAGCTTTAAATTGTCTTTTCGAAGTTTTTCGATAAGTGTTTTTGTAGAATCTTTGCCATCGCTTAAAACAATATCTTCTAGTATCTCAAAGGCTGAAATGGACTCAGCACTATTAGAAAGAGTGATATCCTGCTTGGCAGCAAAATAATGCAGTCTAAATTGGCTTTTAAGCTCTGGGGTAAAAAGTTCATGCTGCCATCGGTGCATGCCCTGTCTTGACTTTGGCGTAGGGTGTAACCAATGACCAAAAAGTATAGCTTGTTCAGAATCAATAAACTTATTACTTGCGAGATCGGGATCGCCATCACGGTTTTCTAAGTAAAGCGCCATAATCTGATGGCTTTCGATTGTTCTGGCGTAAAGCTCTAAACTCTGCTCGTCGACTGCATCATTTGGCTCATGGCTCTCTTTGCTACCACTGTATATTTCGTCAATAAGCAACAAAATAGCGTTCATTAGTGATACTTCTTCCCATTGAAAACTATTGGGGAGTTGCTTGAAAACTGCTGTGAATGCATGACGACCTACTGTAGAGCGGTAGGATGCTGATATTGAAAGTCGAGTATTAGTAGAGGTTAAATATAGCTCTACGGCATAGTTGTCGTTTGGTTGTAACTGTATTCCTGTCCGAATTACCCAGTCTTCTTTTGTGTGCCAAACACCGGAATCGATTTCTTTAATATAGGCATTAAAAAACGCTTGAAACGACGCGATATTAGCTTGTTTCTTAGCTACTGAAGTCATGTACAGACCCTTTTAAGATGAGCAAATTACCGGGCCAATCTAGTGAGAATGGTTCTCATTAGCAATAAATTTTACATTTGTTACATGTGGGTATTTTTTAGGTAGTAATGTTTATAAACCAAAACCACTGCGAGTAAAAAGGTCACCCATTCAGCCGCAGGCAGCGCAACAAGGAAGGAAATGTTGATGTCGTTACCTTCATTAGCCAGGGGTGATGGCGTGAAGTGAAATAGCAATACTAGGAAACTAACAGGGAATAAAATGCTTCTACCTAACGCTATGACAGCGGAATGTAATGGTTTTTCAATTGCAGTCAAAAATACACTGAGCAGTACGTTACAGCCATTTACAAGAAACAGTGGCCAAACATATAAAATGATGGTGTGCGCGTATTTAGTAGCTTGTTGTTGGGAAGGCTCGATAAAAAGCGCCACAAAAACATGATTAAACCACAGTAAACAAACCGTCAATATTAGCCCTGCTATGAATGCTGTAGTTAGCGCTATAAGCAGGAAAGCATTAACACGTGACGTGTGGCTCGCTCCGCGGTTGTAGCTAACGAGCAGGTGAAGCGCATCTGCTATACCGAAACTAAGCATAATACTTAAAAAGATAAAGTAGTTAACTACACTGTATGCCGCAACGCCAATGCTGCCAGAATTGATAACGAGCAGAGTGTTAATTACAAGAAAAAGAACACCCACAGAAATTTCATTAGTAAACTCAGATAATCCATTTTTTACGGCTCTGAATACACGACGCCATGGCTTATTAAACGTCGAAAAGGTTATTGCACGATTTTTGTCAGCAAAATAAAGAAGTAGTACAGAGAGCTGCACAATTTGAGCAGCAGCCGTTGCGTAAGCTGCGCCTTTAATACCGTATTCCAAGTACGCCACTAATAATGCGTCGAGTAAAATATTTGTCACTGCACCCAAGGCTAATGCAATAGTTGCAAGCTTGGTGTAACCGTCTGCACGGACAAGATAGTAAAACACCATCGTAGAAAATTGAAAAATGAAGACCCATCGGATTACTGACAAATACTCTCTAGTCAACGGTACGACATCGGACGGAATGTGAAGAAGCCAGAATAGAAAAGGCTCTGCAACGAAGCTTACCACTGCCAACATAATATTAAGCGTTAAAGCAACAACGATTATTTGTGTAAATAGCGCACTGGCAGATTTTGTGTCGCCCTTCCCCATAAAAGTACCAATCGATACGCTTCCTCCAATGGCTAGCATTAACGAGAGAGCGACCAGAAAGGTGATGTAGGGTAATAGTAATGAAACTGCGGCTAACCCAGATGCACCGACATATTGTCCTATAAAGATGCCATCGACTAGACTTGCAGTCGTTAAAGCAACAAGCCCTATGAGCGATAAGAAAGCTTGCTGAAAAAAAGTGCCGATCAATGGGTTGTGTAAGATTGCATCTTTTGTAGAAAGTGACATTACAACTTCTCTAAATTAATATAACGCAATCCTAAGTTTGTTATGTGGCGCAATCAATTAAGGTTACATTTGTCACACTTGTTAACGCATTGTTACTTTGTCGTCTTGGTAAGGGTTAATATTTTTCACGGTATGAATTCATTACCTGCGCTTTCGCTTTGTGTCAGCAAGGCTCTTGATGTTTTGACTTTTTTGATGAAGCGCAACGTTTTGAGCAATAACGTACATTTTCCCAGTTCTTTTCCCATTTTTTGCGCCAAGTAAATGGTCTCTGACAAACCGGACAAATTTTGGTGGGTAAATCAGACTTCTTCATTTTTCGTTAGCTTAGCCAGGAATGTTGAGGCATCTTGCTTCATAGTTTCGATATTTTCTTCTTTCATTCGCCCGTAGGTTTTATAGATCATGGCCATGCGGTGATTGTTACTCAATTTTTCCTTGTGTTTGTCAATAAAGTGCCAGTATAAGTAGTTAAACGGGCACGCTTTTGGTCCGGTCTTTTTAGAAACTTGGTATCCGCAATTTTTGCAGTAATTGCTCATCTTGTTGATGTAGCTTCCGCTTGCGACGTAGGGCTTACTTGCTAGGTTACCTCCATCGCTATACAAAATCATGCCTGCAACATTAGGAAGTTCAACCCATTCATATGCGTCGGCATACACTAACAGATACCAGGCCTGCACTTCCTCAGGGCTAAGTTCAGTTAAAAGACTAAAATTACCAATAACCATCAATCTTTGTATGTGGTGGGCATAAGCGTTCTGCTGCGTTTCTTTAATACACTGGCGCATGCAGTTCATATTCGTCTGGGCGTCCCAAAAGAACGAGGGCAATGCGCGGCTGTTATTGAAGTAGTTATCAGTTTTTAGATTTGGCATAAAGTGCCAGTAGAACCCTCTGACATACTCCCGCCAGCCCAGAATCTGGCGAATGAACCCTTCAGCAGAATTCAGTGGAACTTTCCCTGCATGGTAAGCTTGCTCGGCTGCATGAATGGCTTCTTTTGGCGTCAATAAACCGCAGTTCAAATAAAACGCGATATGTGAATGGTAAAGCCAAGGCTTGCCTTCCACCATGGCGTCTTGATACTGACCAAAGTTAGGTAATCTTTCTTCTATAAAAGTATTCAATACGCTGAGTGCGTCTTTTCGAGTTACCGCAAAGTGGAAGTGATTGATATCGCCAAAATGATCGCTAAACTCGCTTTTTACGAGCTCGATAACTTTCGAAGTAATGTCATCAATCTCAAACGTAGAATGCTTCGGTACTCTCTGGGTTTCAGGCATTACTTCGCGATTCTGGGCATCGTAATTCCACTTACCGCCAATGGGATTTTTTCCTTCCATGAGCACGTTGTGTTTGCGACGCATCTCACGGTAAAAAAACTCCATTCGAAGTTGTTTCTTGCCTTCAGCCCAGTCCGTAAATTCATGTGGGGACGATAAAAAGCGATTGTCATCACATATACTAACGGGTATGCCAAGCACGTTTTCCCATTGCTCCATGCTTTTGAGTAAGCGGTACTCTCCGGGCATAGTCACCTTTACTTCGTCAAAATCATTTCCGTTAAGTTCATGCTTAACCTGAGCGAGCAAATCGCCCTGATTGTTTTTGTCGCTATAATGAACATAGTTAACGTTAAAATTGTCTTCTCGCAACGCTTTGGCAAAATGACGCATTGCGCTAAACAAAAACGCTATCTTCTTCTTATGGTGCTTAACGTACGTGGCTTCTTCACGTACTTCCGCCATCAAAATTGTGTCTTTGCTTTTTACTGCGTTAGCAATCGCTGGCAACGTCTCGGTAAGCTGATCGCCTAAAACTAAAATGAGTGCTGCCATACCCTACTCTTTTAATGTTTGGAATGCGTCTAGCGCGCGTTGACGCGATGCTTTTAAATCAACAATAGGTTTTGGGTATTCCTTACCAAGTTCTATACCTGCATCTTTCAATATCGCCGAAGGGGCTTCCCATGGCTTATGGATATACTTGTCTGACAGCTTGTTCAATTCAGGGCAATACTTACGCACATAGTTGCCCTTTTTATCAAATTTTTCGCCCTGTAGTATTGGGTTAAATATCCTGAAGTAAGGCGCAGCATCAGCGCCAGAACCCGCAACCCATTGCCAACTTGCACTGTTACTCGCAAGGTCGGCATCCAACAATGTATCCCAAAACCATCGCTCGCCTTCATGCCAACTGAGTAATAGATTTTTCACTAAAAACGAGCCCACGATCATGCGAACTCGATTGTGCATGTAGCCCGTTTGCCACAGTTCGCGCATGCCAGCGTCTACGATAGGAATGCCTGTATTTCCCTTTTGCCACGCTTTAAGCGCTTTCGCATCTGTGCGCCAAGGAAACTTATCGAACTTTTCGTTGAAGTTCTTATTAGGCAAAGTAGGAAAATGGAACAGCAAATAATAGCTGAACTCGCGCCAACCTAACTCACTCAAGTAGGTTTCAATGCTTTTGTCTTCACTATTTCCAAACTTGTCTTTTATCGCGTACCAAACTTGATTTGGAGACACTTCACCAAAGTGTAAATGCGGCGACAAACGCGATGTCCCATTGGCTGACGGTATGTCTCTGCCGTCTTTGTATTTACGTGCTGAATTTTCAATAAAGTCAGCTAAATTATCAGCGGCGCCGTCTTCGCCTGGTGACCACTCTTTTTCAATGGTTGCATCCCAGTTGATGGAAGGGAGTAAGTCTAGCGATGTTAATCCATCGCTGTCGTTGTCGACATCCGCATAAGTAATACGTGCGGGTGGTGCTTTGGGATAACGAGGCTCTTCAACCTGCAGGCAGCCCTTCTTGTAGTAGGGTGTAAATACGCGATACGGTGTACCGTCTTTCTTCAATACTTTCATTGGCTCCCATAGTAAGCTGCCGTTACAGCTATGGGCTTCATAATCATGCTCGATTAAGGTTTTCTTGATCGTTTTATCGCGGTTTATTTGCCATGGCTCATAGCACCGATTCCAAAAGATACCTTTAGCGTTAAATGACTTCATTAACTTTGGAATAAGTGTCTGTGGGTCACCCTTAAATATTTGTAAATGTCCGTTCAAGCGTTTATTGAGCGACGAGAGTGAATGATGCAGCCACCATTTACTTGCCCCCCCAGGCTCTCTGCCATTAGGTGCAGTGTCATCATATATGTAGATGGGTACTATTTTTCCCATATCACAGGCAGCGTTTAAGGCCGGATTGTCTTTTACACGAAGGTCTTGTCTGAACCACATTATACTAACGGGAACGGTCACTTTTTTTCCTCAGGCATTGCGCCAAATCTTAATATTATTCGTATTGCATGTACTACGATAAAACTCGGATTCAGGATCCGTAGAAATAGTAAAAAAGTACTCAAAATTAGTATGATAAATCACCACCAACAAACAAAACGTACGAACAACAATCAACGAGGTTTATATTGGTTTCGACATGACCTTAGACTTCACGATAATGCTGCTATTTCTGCGCTGTGTGAAGCAGTTCAGCAGGTTACTTTTCTTTATATTCTTGATGATAAAGCGTTTACACCTACGACATATGGTTTTGCGCCTATGGGGAAACATAGGCACACATTCCTGCTTCAAACACTCGTGGATTTAAAACGGCAATTAGCTAAGCTCGGACATGATTTGCTCATTGTCAAAGGCGACCCTGCTGAGTGTTTAGTTCAATTGATGAAGTCCGGACAATATTCTCACCTTGGGGTAAGCGAGCACTGTGGTTTTGATGAGAGAGCACAATTAAATGCAGTAAAGCGCTTTTTCGATTCGGTAACAGTAATAGAAACTCCGACGTTTGGCTTATTTGATGCACAAACCCTTCCTTTCAACATAAAAGAGATGCCCGACGTTTTTAGTCCGTTTCGCAGAAAAGTGGAAAAGCACTGTAAGCCATTACCTGTCCATCCACCCATGGAAAGCTTACCAAGCCCTTTTACACCGCAATTAGATGAGTCTTTTTTATTCGCCATTGATACTGATTTACCAAGCCCGTCTCAATCATCGTTTGTTGGAGGTGAAACAGCAGCGCTGACGCATTTAAATACTTATCTCTTCGATTGGAAAGCTGCAGCAACGTATAAAGACACAAGGAACGCTTTAGATACTTGGCAAGACAGTACCAAGCTTTCGGCTTGGTTAGCGAACGGGTCGCTGTCTGCACGGGAAGTCATTCGGCAAGTTCAACAGTTTGAAGCAACCGTTGAAAAAAACGATTCCACTTATTGGATATATTTTGAATTACTTTGGCGCGAATTTTTTCACTGGTTACAGTGTAAATACGGGGCCAATTGGTTTCGTTTTGGCGGTATCCAGGGTAAAAAGCCGTCGACACAGCATTGTCCGGAAACCTTTGCGTTATGGTGCGAAGGAAAAACCGGTTATCCGATAGTCGATGCTTGCATGCGACAACTCGCTGAAACTGGCTATATGTCAAACCGAGGCAGGCAACTGGTTGCGAGCTGTTTTGTTCACGAACTAAGGCAGGACTGGCGATTCGGTGCAGCGTGGTTTGAGCATCAATTAATCGATTACGATGTGGGGAGTAATTGGGGCAATTGGCTTTACTTAGCTGGTGTTGGAAGCGACCCTCGAGGCCACAGACAGTTCAACCTTCAAAAGCAGACTGAGATTTATGATTCGGACGGCCAATTTCGTAAAAAGTGGTTGTAGTTAGTTCGTCATATGGTTCCAGTACATTCTAAACAATCTGTGACTGTCATATGGTTTAAACGTGACCTTCGTCTTCGAGACCACGAGCCTCTCTACCGTGCAGTTGAAAAAAACGAAAACATTCTTCCGCTTTTTTGTTGGGAACCTTCCCTTATAGCCGACCCGCATATGGACATGCGTCATTGGCAATTTATCCAGCAAAGTATCGACGACATTAACGCCCAGTTGCCTTCAGACGCCCGTTTACTGACCTTACACTGTGAAGTTATTGATGCGCTCGAATTTATTGCCCAGCACTACGCCATTTCAGCGGTTAGGAGTTACCAAGAAATAGGGTTGAGCGTTACGCATAACCGTGACATTTCAGTAAGTAACTATTTGAAGAAAAAGAAAATAAACCATATTGAGTCCCAGTATGGCGCAGTAATGCGTGGTTTGCCTCACCGTGAGCAATGGCAGCAAAACTGGGATCGTCACTTTAGAACGAAAACCTATGATATTGATATAAACAGCGTTAATTGGGTCGACTGGACCCAGCACAACAACATCAATACTGCTTGCAAAAATTTAGATGAGCTTGGTCTGTTTGATTGTCATATTACTAGTCAAACCGGCACTCATTTTAGCGAGAAATCGAATTATTATCGGCAAGATGTTTTAGACAAGTTAAAAAAATTAAACAAGATGCAGCCAGGCGGTGAAAGGCGTGCTTGGCAAGTATTAAAAGATTTTTTCGATGCTAGAGGACAATACTACCATCAACATATTTCTAAGCCGGAATATGCAAGACGGGCATGTTCTCGTTTAAGTCCCTACTTGGCATGGGGCAATCTATCAATTAAGCAAGTTTACCAAAGCGTTCAACATCAAAAGCAGACGAAAAAGTTACTGCCGAATTCTGATAGAAAACAATGGAGTCGCGCCCTAGCCGCTTTAACGTCTCGGTTACATTGGCACTGCCATTTTATTCAAAAATTTGAGAGCGAACACAGTATTGAATGGCGACCAATGAATAGTGGATACGAAAACTTTCCGTTTATAGATGGTCCAGAAGCCGAGCGTCGCTTTTACCTTTGGACAATGGGATTGACCGGCTATCCGTTGGTAGATGCCTGCATGCGAGCACTTAAGTATACCGGGTACTTAAACTTTCGAATGCGCGCCATGGTAACCAGTTTTCTGTGTCATCACCTAAATGTACATTGGCTAAAGGCAGCGCATTATTTGGCAACACAGTTCTTAGATTTTGAGCCAGGTATTCATTACCCCCAAATACAGATGCAGGCTAGCGTAACCGGCATTCACACCGTGCGGTTATACAACCCTGCAACACAATCTTCAAAATTAGATCCTGAAGGTGTATTCATTAAGAAGTGGGTGCCAGAACTTGCTAAATTACCCAGTGAAGCTGTTCACGCCCCTCACTTATTGCCGCCCCTAGAAGCGCAAATGTTAGATTTTGACGTTGAACGCGACTACGTTGAACCGCTCGTTGATATAACAGAGAATAATCGCATCACGGCAAAGCGCTTATGGGACTATCGCGAGCGAGATGATGTGGTTAAAGAAGCGCATCGCATTGTGAAACGCCACACCATGCAAAATAGTCCAAGTCGTGCATGGCTGAAAACAAAAATTAAATAAACCGGCTAACGGTTATTTTTGCGAAGCCATTCATTCAGTAGTTTAATTTGTCCGCATTTGTAAGCTGCGTACATAAGCCGCATGGCATTTGACATAGCTTCACTGTCAGTCCAGCCAGTTTTGTCGCGTATTTCATCATAACATGCTTTTGCTTCAGGGCTAACATAGCCCCGTACAAGTTTCTTACCTGCGTCTTTTTGCCTTTCTCTGAACCTTCGTTGTTTATCAGCGTTGGCTTTAGCTCTATCTGCGGCACTCTTTTTAATGCTTTTTTTCGTTGTTTGTTCTGTCATAGTTTTCACACAATGTTACGTTACTGTAGAGCTTGTATTTAGAAGTCGTACAAAAATCACACGTGTAGAACGATGTTTGTACAAGCCAAAGTTGCTAAACCTATATTAGCATGCGTTTTTCTTCAGAAAAATGACTGTTCAGAGTTGTTTGGCGTACAACTGTTCGCTAAATTAGCAGCGTCACTTTAATAACAGCAACGAGTTGGGAATGTCAGAGAAGAAAAATAGTTTTAACAAAGAAGATTTATTGGCGTGTAGCCGTGGTGAAATGTTTGGCCCAGGTAACAGTCAACTTCCCGCACCTAACATGTTAATGATGGACCGCGTAGTTTCAATTACAGAAGATGGCGGTGAGCATGGGAAAGGCGAAATTATCGCTGAATTAGATATTACCCCCGATTTATGGTTTTTTGATTGTCACTTCCCAGGTGATCCGGTAATGCCGGGATGCCTAGGCCTAGACGCGATGTGGCAGTTAGTTGGTTTCTTCTTAGGTTGGAGCGGCGGCCCTGGTAAAGGCCGAGCTTTAGGTGTAGGTGAAGTTAAATTTACCGGTCAAATCCTTCCAACTGCTAAGAAGGTAACGTATAAGATCACGATGAAGCGCGTGATAAAGCGTAAACTCTTCATGGGTATGGCAGATGGTTCAGTAGAAGTTGATGGCCGTGAGATTTACGTAGCGAAAGATTTGAAAGTTGGCTTGTTCCAAGATACCTCAAACTTCTAGACTGCCTTTATAGAGCTATAAGGTCAATTACCGTTGACCAACAAAAAAGCCCCTTTTCAGGGGCTTTCCTTTTTGCATAATCAGTTCATAAAAGAGAAGTGTTATTTAACACTTAATCCTAAGTGTCTGTCTTCTACTGCCTCGCGCCATCCACCTAACCACTGTGAACGTGCATCGTTTTGCTGAAATGGACAATTTTCCTTTGAACGACCGCTAATGCCAGCTTGATAGCCTTTCGAATGGGCGCGTGTCAGTTTATCTCTTTTTTGTCTTTTCATTGATTAGCCTCTTTTGTTTGTTGAAAGTACAACAAATCATTTTCTCGAGCGCTCTACATCATTTCGGTTGATAGTGCCGGAAAAGTGATTGCGTACAATACTGTGATAGTGCAATTAACTAAATGGTTCAAGAAAAATAAAAAATAAAAGGGCTTGACAAAATTTAAATAAATGAAGTTTCTATGAAATTTATGTTACATTTTTTATGCATAAATATGTCTTTTTTTACGTTTTTTAGGCATAAAAAAAGCCACGCATAGGTGGCTCTTTTAATATTGATTACATATTGTCCAAATGGTCAGCTATTTCTTTATACGTCTACGCATAAATACTGCAGCAAATAGACCAAAAAATGCGAGTAAACCTGTTGCAGCTCCTTTTCGCTCATAGGGCTGTTCGTCCTCAGGAATTTCACATTCATCTATGGAACCATTCGATAATGGAGACAGTTTAACCGCCACTACGGAGTCGATTTCTTCTGTTTCACCGTCTGAATTAATTATATCGTTACCCGTTACATACTTGTTCGTAGCTTTAATTCTCGCATTCGCAATGATCTCATTATCATCGTTGATATCTACTGCTTCAATTAGCTCATATGGGTTATCACAAGAAACTAAATCATTTAAGTTAGTAAACTCTTCAGTATCAATGTTGTACATAAATGCCGCTGTATCGCGAAGCGTATCACTCGTTGCATCCACGTCTGCCTTACCCACTACGATATTATTATTGTTAATGGCATTCGCAGTCACACCAGCACTCACGAAGAAGCCATCAGGGTAATGCTGTTCTTGGGTATCAAGGTTGTATACAAACAAACGAGAGCGTGCGATATCGCTTTGTGAACGAAGCACTGCACCCGTCACCCAATTTTCATCATTAATTGCGATAGCCTGGCTAATGATATTTTCTTCGCGTGGAAGAAGTTCAATGGTTTCACCGTCTCTGAAAACCGTTGCAACTCGTTCACTTTCAGTCCTGCCTGATGTATTTGGGCGCGTTATCGTAATACGATCTCCAGTAAGGCCTTCACCGACTGCGATACCTTGGTTATTTATGTCATAGGCATACGTGAAATAGTGGCGTGTATCGTCTTCATCAGGTTCAAATAATAACGGGTAGGTATCGGTGCTGATTACATCGCCGTTGACATCGATCTGCCAAATGGTAGCGTTAACCTCAGACAGCAATACGAAGCTCGGTAAGTAATTTGTAGATGAATTAATGAAGTAGCTAGAAATACGTGGAACAGCAAAATCGCCATTATAAATAGTAAACAGGCAGCGACCTTCAGATGTGTCACCACGAGACTCATCGTCTGTACACGTTTCAACAGCATCGGCAACATCATCGCGGAAACTAACAGTACTGAAACCTGCAACCTGTAAGTTTGCGTTTATTGCTCGAGCTGAAGAGAACCCTCCTACAGTGTCATCAACAGCTGGAAGTACTTTAGTCTCTCCAGATGCTTGAACAAAGGCTTGTTGTGCTGACTCTGGATACGTGTAGTTTAATGTATCGCCATCTTCGTTCTCATATGGGTCTAGAACAACCAGTCCCGAAGAATCACCGACAATAAAGTTACCGTTCAAGCTGTCACGACCAGTCGATTCAACAGATCGCGTATAGTCATCAAATTTGTCTGTAACTTCATCAAGACCTGGTACTAATGATATATCTTGAGTGTCGGTTGCATAGGTTCTATACGACGCTAGCTTCTGTCCCGTTGTAAGATTTGGGTTCGATAGAAGATAGTTTACTACCGTGGTGTAGTCTATGTCTGTAAAAACACCCTGGCGTGCGTCATCTTCGTTTTCTAGACTCTCACCGAACTGGTCAAAAAAAGTCGTGTCTTCTTCAAGCTGCTCTGCGTCGATTGGTGGATTGAACTCCAGTTGAACGACAGACAACATTTTGCCTGAGTTATCAATCGAACGAGCAAAATTGTTTCTAGCGGTATCCTGTAAAGGAAGAGGCGTCACTGAATAGGTCGCGGCGAATGCCGAAACACTTCCTGTTGCCAACAGAACGGCGGCGGCAAGCTGAGTTCGTTTCATTTAAAATCCTATTTACTGCTGATTATCTTCCAGCATACTTTCTAGTTCATCCCAGCGCGCATATTTCTGGGAAAGTAATTCTTCTTTATCTGCCAACTCGGCTAACGCCTTGGCAGTAATGTCACTGTCTTGTTTGAAAAAGTCCGGGTCGTTCACTTTTTCTTGCATAGCCTCAAGCTCTTCCTCAAGTGTTTCTAGTTCTTTCGGTAAGGACTCAAGTTCACGCTGGTCTTTGTATGATAGCTTTTTCGTCTTACGGGGAGAAGACTTAGCACTAGGACTGTCTGAAGCTGAATTAGTTTCATTCTTTACCTTGGCTTTTTCTTCCTTTTCGATTTGCTGACGTTTTTCCTGTTGCTCTTTATACCAGTTTTCTACGTCAGTGAAACCCCCAATAAATTCGCGAAGCATTCCATTACCCTCGAATACCACGCTACTATTTGCTACGTTATCAACAAATTCCCTATCGTGACTTACTAAAAGCACGGTGCCGGTATATTCGTTGAGTAAGGTTTCGAGCATTTCCAAGGTTTCAACGTCTAAGTCATTGGTAGGCTCATCCAGCACCAAAACGTTGCTCGGTTTAAGCATCAGTTTTGCTAGCATCAGGCGGTTTTTTTCTCCACCTGATAGCGACTTAACCGGTGCATTAACGCGTTCAGGCGTAAACAAGTAATCTTGTAAATAGCTGATCACATGGCGTGGGTGGCCATTTACCATCAGATCGCGTTTACCGTCGCCTACCGCGTCTATCACAGACTTTTCTAAATCCAGCCCGTGGCGGTGCTGGTCAAAGTAAGCAACTTCAAGGTTAGTGCCTTGTTTGCAGTTGCCGCTATCGGGCTGGAGTTCGCCAAGTAGAAGCTTGATAAGCGTACTTTTACCGCTACCATTAGGACCAATGAGAGCAAGCTTGTCACCACGCAAAACATTCAGGTTTAACCCTTTAACAATAGGCTTGCCTTCAATGCTATAGCTTAAGTCTTTTACTTCAAACACCATCTTTCCAGAGCGCGCGCCCTGGTGTTGATTGACTACCGCATTGCCCTGAACCGCTCTTCTCGCTTTACGCTCCTCGCGTAGTTTTTTCAGCGCTCTTACTCGGCCTTCGTTGCGGGTACGGCGGGCTTTGATGCCCTGACGAATCCATACCTCTTCTTGCGCTAGTTTTTTATCAAACTCAGCGTTTTGTGAAGCTTCAACCTCTAAATCGTGCTGTTTCTTTTCTAAATAAGTTTCGTAGTTACCCGGATAGCTCGTAACCGAGCCGCGGTCTAGATCAATAATTCGCGTAGCCATGGCACGTATAAATGCACGGTCGTGGCTCACAAACACAATTGCGCCTTGGTAATTACTCAAGCTGGATTCAAGCCAGCGGATCATTTCAATATCAAGGTGGTTAGTTGGTTCGTCTAACAGGAGCAAATCCGGCTGTCGAACAAGCGCACGAGCTAGCGCTGCTTTTCTACGCCATCCCCCAGAAAGAGTAGATAGCGATATCTCAGGGTCTAACTTTAGCATGGTTAGCGTCTGTTCAATTTGCTGTTCAAACTGCCACGCGTCTCTGGCTTCTAACTGTTCTTGTAGTCGCTGTAATTTATTTAAATTCGATTCGCTAGGATCTTCACCAACGATACGGGTTTGATGAAAGTAGGCTTTCAGTGTTTCACCTACGTCAGATAAGCCTTCGGCAACATAGTCAAAAAGCGTCACTTCGGTAGTTTGGGGCGGGTCCTGCTCTAGGCGCGCAATGACCGTATTATTTTCAATTATACGCTGTCCATCATCGGCAATAATATCGCCAGCGATAACTTTCATTAGCGTTGATTTACCACTACCGTTGCGACCTACTAAGCAGACGCGCTCTTTAGGCTGTACAACCAGTTCGACACCGTCTAACAGCGGCGGATTCCCATAAATAACAGTGATGTTTTTTAACTGCAAAATGCTCACTGAAGAAACTCCTCTAAATCAGCTGTATTAAAAGGCCAGCCGATTTCTTTTTCATTATCTGCCCGTTTCAAAACGGGGATCCTTGCACCGTACAAATGATAAAGCTCAGTGCTAGTGCGAATGTTAACCTTCTCTATATTAAGCGATGAAAACATAGACGTTTGTTGAAGCTCAACATCGGCTAAGTCGCACAGGCTACATTGCGGCCCGGTGTAAAAATAAATTTTCATGAGCCTAGCACCCAGCACTGATGGATGTTGCCTTTACGTGCAAAATCTTCTGGAATAGTGTCTTTGGTAATATTGTCTACTGACAAGCCCAGTTCACTGATGGCTGATTCGTCTAGCTTAAAGCCACGCTTGTTGTTAGAGAAGATGATGATCCCCTGCTCTTTTAAGCACGCTTTAGCATCGGTAAGCATTTTTACGTGGTCGCGCTGCACATCCCACGTATTTTGCATACGCTTTGAATTCGAAAATGAAGGTGGGTCGATAAAAATTAAGTCGTATTTGCCTTTATGCGTGCCTAACCAAGTGGTGCAGTCAGCTTGAATAAAAGCATGAGGCGCAGTGAGTTTGTTCAGCGCTACGTTCTTCTTTGCCCACTCTAAATAAGTATTAGACATATCCACTGTCGTTACAGACTTTGCGCCACCTTTAGCGGCGAATACCGACACACTACCCGTATATGAAAACAAGTTAAGAACGTCTTTACCTTGGGACAACGCCTGCACTTTTTGGCGGGTATTACGGTGATCTAAGAAAAGGCCTGTGTCCAAGTAGTCAGTAAGGTTAACCAGGAAACGAGCGCCATTTTCAAACACTTCCATCATGTCGCCAGTCTGATTAATTTTCTCGTACTGTTTTGTACCTTTTTGTTGGCTACGCACTTTAAGCGCTATCTGTTTTGGTGAAACACCTGTTACTGCTGGCAAATGAAGCAAGACTTCTTGCAGACGCTTGCGTGCTTTATCTTCAGAAACCGTTTTTGGCGGCGCGTATTCTTGAACGACCAGCCAGTCACCATATCTATCTACGGCAACGTTATAATCTGGCAGGTCAGCATCGTATATGCGGTAACAGTTAGTGTTAGCGTTCTTGATCCAGCCTTTCATGCGTTTGAGGTTTTTCTTCAAACGATTGGCAAACTCGTGGTTGCTAGCGTCCTCGCTAAACTGTACCGTGTTTTCTTCATCCAACACATAATTCGCTAAACGACATTCCAGCTTACCGTTATTCATGGCATAGTCTTTGGTGGCGCGAAGCTTTAAAACCCGAAGCAAATCACGATTGCTGCTAAGAAGCGACACATGCCATCCCTTCCAGGCTTCTTTAAAACGCTTACCCCAATCACTAAATAGCGGTATCAACGATGTTAGCTCGCCCAAACGTTCTCCGTAAGGAGGGTTTGAAACGACGTAGCCTGGTGTGGAAACGGGAGGAGAAGATTTTGTTGCGTCTTGCTGTGAGAACGAAATATCGTTAAATACGCCAGCAAAATCAGCGTTGGCTTTCGCAATGGCTACCATTTTACGGCTGAAATCACCCGCGTAAATACCACTGCAGCTTGGCTTCTGAACGGAAATAGCTTGTTCTACCAAATCATCCCAAAGCTTCTCTTCGTGGCCGAGCCACTTAGTAAAGCCCCAATACATACGCTTTATACCTGGCGCAATATTGCGAGCGATGTAGGCTGCCTCAATCGCGATGGTGCCCGAGCCACACATTAGGTCGACCAATGGCGCATCGGTATTCTCTGTCCATCCACTACGCATTAGCATTGCGCTTGCGATATGCTCTTTAAGCGGCGCGTCACCGGTTTCTTGTCGGTATGCGCGTTGGTGCAGACTTGCCCCTGCTAAATCTATGCCTAAAATTACATTATCGCGATGTAGTCTTGCATACACAGAAATATCAGGGCTCTTTCGTTCTACTGATGGGCGCGGTAAGCCTTGCTCTACAAATGAATCTACTATGGCGTCTTTAACACGAACCGCACCAAATTGAGTGTTTTTTATGGCAAAGTTTGTGCCGATAAACTGTACAGATAAGGTATGACGTGAATCCATCTGCATTTGCCAGTCAATACCCATAGCCGTGTTATACAGTGCATCTGCATCGCCTGCTTTACCTGATGCAAGCACCCAAATTACGCGGTTAGCTAAGCGTGACCATAAGCAAAGTTTATACGCATCCTCTTTTGAGCCTTCAAACTGAATAGTGCCAGGCCCTTGCTTAACTTGCGCATCAGGGCAAAGGCGTAGCACTTCTTGTTTTAATAGTTCGTCAAGACCGCGACTGGTCGTAACCAGAATAGTATTCATTCATGTACCTGTTTTTGATGTACGTGCCTAAGAAAAAGCACGTACACGAGAGATTGGTTTGGGTATATTATAACGCGTTTACGATGCGTTTAACGAGCGATGGGCCTTGATAAATAAAAGCCGAGTAGACCTGCACCAGTGATGCGCCAGCGTCCAAGCGTGCTTGTGCCGCTTCGGGTGAGTCAATACCACCAACGCCAATAATAGGAATAGCGCGGTCAAGTGCTTTGTTTAGCTTGCGTGTTACTTCTAAGCTCATATCTGTCATAACTGAGCCACTTAAACCGCCCATTTCCTCAGCGTGCTGTAATCCGGCAACGGCATCACGTGAAAGTGTCGTATTAGTAGCAATTACGCCATCCATTTTGCTGTTAATTAGCGAGGCAGCGATACTGTCAATTTCCACATCGCTCAAATCTGGCGCTATTTTAATGAACAGCGGTACATATTTACCGTGGGTTTGCGTTAGCGTTTCCTGTGCTGCTTTTAGGCCAACTAACAGCTTATCGAGCGCTTCACCGTATTGAAGGTTTCTTAGGCCAGGTGTGTTCGGTGACGAAATGTTAATAGTGACGTAGCTTGCGTAAGGATAAACTTTGTTTAAACAAATCAGGTAATCGTCGAGCGCATTCGCTTCTTCGGTATCTTTATTTTTACCAATATTAATACCAATAGGCCCTTTAAACTGAGCCTTTTTCACTTGTTCGACAAGATGATCAACACCTTTATTATTAAATCCCATGCGATTAATAATGGCGTGCTTTTCCGGAATTCTGAATAAACGAGGTTTTGGGTTTCCTGGCTGCGGACGAGGCGTTACCGTGCCTATCTCAACAAAACCAAATCCCATGCTCGCAAATGCATCAATACAATCGCCGTTCTTATCAAGACCGGCGGCAAGTCCTACCGGATTATCGAAGGTCATGCCGGCAACGGTAACGGGCTTTTTTATCGTCGGTGTGCTGTACATCCATTTCAGCGGTGTATGTTGGGTCTTGTTTAACCAGTTAATGGTGAAATCGTGACTTTTTTCAGGTTCACACTGAAGCAAGAATTTTTGCACTAGAGATTGCATGGTTATTTTTACCGCTCGCTAATTAAGGGCCTGTTGATCATCAACGTATATTGCGCTTGTATGAGGTTTGCATTTACAAGCGATGCTGAAAAAATGTACAGTAATGTTCAGTTGGCCAATAAAAAGCCCTGATAAACAGGGCTTAAATCATTAAGGTGCGTGTATTCTAATGGTTAGACTTCACGCTTAAAAGCATCAATTCACGTAAAGCGACAGAAAATTTCGCAAATTCGTGCGTTGTACTGGTCTTAAACTCAGACATCATGTGATACCAGCGCTTAAGTAGGACCTGATTGCTTTCAATCCACTCATCAAGAATTTGATCTGCACTACTTACGTCTGCGCGAGAAGCTAAAAGATTTGCTGCAATGGAACGCTGCTGCCAATCTAACTCTTCACGATACGAGGCGCGAGCTAACGCTTGCCAGTGGTTGCTTACCGCCTGGTTGTTTATCTGATCTAAGAACCAGTGAAGCTCTAAACGAGAACCTAGCTGATAGTAAAGCTTAGCGACTACATCGGTATCATGCTTATCTGCTTCAACGATTTGCGCAAGGTCAAAGCTAGAGAACATGTTAGAGAAGCTTGCAACCTGATAAGCGATGTCTTCTGGTACACCCTTATCAATGTATTTCTGCGTGGCGTTTTCAAGCTGAGTAAATTCGCTTTTAACCAAGTAGTTTTGCAGGTTCTTCGATAAAATATCGAAGGTACCACGGTAGCTCGCGATGGCTTCTTCAATGGATTGCGTCTTATTACCGTGGCGAATATACCAGCGCGAAGCGCGACGCATAATTCTACGTGCTTCATCTAACATTTTAAGCTGTAGCTGAGCTGGAATAACGTTATCCAGTTGTTCGATGCGCTCCCACAGCGTCTTCATGTTAAAGATACCGTGAACAATTGCGTATGCGTCAGCAATTTCGCTCACACTTGCGCCAGTTTCTTCCTGCATTCTAAACACGAAGTTAAGGCCCATGTCGTTAACCATGTTGTTGGTTAACTTAGTCGCAATAATTTCGCTTCTAAGCGGATGCTGTTGCATGTGTGTTGCGAATTTTTCGCGGAGCACTTTAGGGAATGCTTCTACTAACAACTTACCGTGGTAAGGATTGTCAGTAATTTCCGGAATATTAAGCGCATCTTTAAGTACCATTTTGCCGTACGCAATCAATACGCTTAACTCTGGGCGAGTTAAACCTTGATCCGTGGCTACGCGATCAGAAATCTCATCGTCACTTGGAATAAATTCCAATTCACGGTTTAGCTGACCTTCACGCTCAAGACCGTGGATAAAGCGAAGCTGTTCTTTAAGTTGCTTAACGCCAGCTAACTCAGTAATAGAGATAGACTGAGTTTGACGGTAGCAGTCTTTCAGTACAATTCGACTTACATCGTCGGTCATATCGTAGAGCAACTTATTACGCTGTTTAAGCGTAAGTTCACCGTCGTTAACTAGGCTGTTAAGCAAGATTTTGATGTTTACTTCGTTATCCGAGCAATCAACCCCACCTACGTTATCGATGAAGTCAGTGTTAACTCGGCCACCGTTAGACGCATATTCAATACGACCTAACTGCGTTAGACCTAAGTTACCGCCCTCGCCCACAATTTTAGCTTGTACGTCACGACCATTGACGCGTAAGTCATCATTAGCACGGTCACCTACGTCTGAGTGAGATTCTTTCTTGCTCTTAATATACGTACCGATTCCACCGTTCCACAGTAGGTCGACTGGCATTTTCAATATATTGTGAATTAGCTCATTAGGCGTCATCGTTAGCTGACGCGTACCTAACCACTTTTTCATTTCAGGTGTAAGCTTGATAGATTTAGACGCGCGGCTAAATACGCCACCGCCTTTTGAAATCAGCTTACTGTCATAGTCTTCCCAGCTTAGGCTTGGATTCTCAAACAGGCGTTGACGCTCTTTATAACTTGCTGCTGCATCTGGGCTTGGATCGAAGAAAATATGCAAATGGTTAAACGCAGCGATTAGTCGCGTATGCTCTGATAGCAACATACCGTTACCGAATACGTCACCTGCCATGTCACCCACACCAACAGCGGTAAAGTCAGTGGTCTGACAGTCGATACCAATTTCTCTGAAATGACGTTTAACCGACTCCCATCCGCCGCGTGCAGTAATACCCATTTTCTTATGGTCATATCCAATACTACCGCCAGATGCAAATGCATCGCCCAGCCAAAACCCAAACTCTTCCGCAATACCGTTTGCGATATCAGAGAATGTGGCGGTGCCTTTATCTGCAGCAACAACCAAATAAGGGTCGTCATCATCAAGGCGAACAACATCCTTAGGAGGAACAATTTCACCATTTACAATGTTGTCAGTAATATCTAACAAGCTGGTGATGAAAGTGCGATAGCATGCTTGGCCTTCAGCCTGAATAGCTGCGCGACCTTCGCCTACAGGTAGGTTCTTACAAACGAAACCACCTTTTGCACCAACCGGCACGATCACCGTGTTTTTAACTTGTTGCGCTTTTACTAGGCCGAGTACTTCTGTTCTGAAGTCTTCTTGTCTATCAGACCAACGAAGACCGCCGCGGGCAACTTTGCCGCCACGCAGGTGCACACCTTCAACGCGAGGACTGTAAACAAAAATTTCAAACTTAGGCAGTGGTAATGGCATGTCAGGAATGAGTTCAGGCATCATCTTAAATGATACATATGATTTTTCATTGCCGGCATCGTCTGCCTGATAGAAGTTTGTACGTAACGTTGCAGACATCATATCCAGATAACGACGAATAATTCGGTCATCATCCAAGTTGCTAACGTTATCTAACTGTTCCTTAATAGTCTCAAGAATACCTTCCTCTTTTTTCTCATTGCGTTTTTTCTTAGGATTAAAACGCTGGTCGAAAAAGTCTACGAGTAAACGAGCAATGTCTGGATAGTTAGCTAGTGTGTTTGCGATGTAGTCACGGCTGAAAGAACTGCCGGTCTGGCGCATGTATTTAGCATAAGCACGGAGTACCGTAACTTTACGGCCAGTCATATTCGCGCCAAGGATAAGGCGGTTAAACGCGTCGTCTTCTAGTGTCTTGTACCACACTTTGGCAAAGGCATCTTGAAAGAGAATCTGGGCGTTTTCCATGTCAAAGTGCTGACCACTTTTATGTAACATGGTGAAGTCCATGACCCAGTTACGTTCACCTTCTGAACACGTGACTTTATAAGGGCTCTCATCGATTACGCGTAACCCAAAATTCTCAAGCATCGGTAACACGTCAGACAAATGAATAGGCTCGGCACGGTGGAAAAGCTTAAGCTTAACTACTTGGCTGTCAGCGTCTTCTTCTTGTGGACGATAGAACAACATATCCAATGTGTGGTTGTCGTCTAACATCTCTAGTTTGCCAATATCTACAAGCGCTGCTGACGGTAGGTTATGCTCCATATAGCTGCGAGAGAAAGCATTGTTGTATTTGCGTTCCAACGCTTTACCCGAAGCCTCACCGTGTGCCGCTGAAATAGCTGACGCGAGTCTGTCATTCCAGGTTTTGGTCAACTCAATAATGTTTTGCTCTATTTCCTTCACATCGAATTCCGCGTTGTTGTCGTTGACTCTAGCAATGTAATGCGTACGGGCATATACAGACTCTGAGAAGAACGTAGTAAATTCCACTTCTTCAGTTGCGCCCAATGACGCTTTAAGTAGCGCTTGGGTTTCTTTGCGTAACTGGGTGTTATAGCGCTCTCTTGGCACAAACACCATGCACGAGAAAAAGCGGCCAAAAATATCTTTTCGAATGAATAAACGTGAAATTCCACGCTCTTGCATTTGAAAAATACCCATCACAATTTGCGCTAGCTCTTCCGCTGGCGTTTGTAGCAACTCATCTCGTGGGTAGGTTTCTATAATATTTGCAAACGCTTTGTATGCGTGAGTTCCAGGCTCGAAACCAGATAGCTCACAAATACGTTTGATTTTTTCACGTAAAATCGGAAGCTGAGTTACGCTGTTGTTATAGAAAGAGGCAGAATACAGACCTAAAAAGCGGTGCTCACCAACAACCTGACCTTCTTTGTTAAACACCTTCACGCCTACATAGTCCATATATGCAGGACGGTGTACTCGCGCGCGTGAATTTGTTTTGGTCAGAATCAATGGGTTTTTGCTAAGCGCTTCGGCACGGGCCGACGCAGGTAAGCGAGACAACAAACGCTCTCGGTCGTTTACTGAGTTTTTAAGCAAACCCAAACTGGTGTCGTTTTGAGGGATCCATCTATGGTCCCCTTCAATGGCTTTAACGTCATAATAACGGTAACCCATCATTGTGAAGTTGTGATCGCCTAACCATTCTAAGTAAGCTTTAGTTTGCTTTTTGGCTTCTGCAGATACAGGCCAGTTAAATTTAGCATTGTTTTTAATTACGTCTTGCAAGGTATTTGTCATACCTTGCCAGTCTTGAACTGCCAAAGAAACTTCATCAACGACAGAGTGCAGTTCTTGTGTTAGAGCATCGATATCTTTTTTCGATGTTTGTCTATCGATTTCGATAAAGATGACCGTTTCTTTTTTCGCACCTTCAAGCGATTGACCTGGCTCAGCAAACGCTTCAACTTTGTTCGCTTTGTCGCGCTTAATGCCAATTGGGCTGTGAAGGAATAAATGTGCGGTGATGTTCAAACGATTTAGCAACATGCGCACCGAGTCAACCAAGAATGGCATATCCGACACAATAATCTCAACAATTGTGTGGCTTGAGTGCCAGCCGTGTTTGGCAATTTCCGGGTTAAATACGCGTATGTATGGCGACGTATGTTCAAACTTCGCCAAGCCATTCCATAAACTAAGTGTTGCACCATAAAGGTCGCTGTCGTTGCGATTTTCTAGGTCATCGCTTGAAATATTTTTATACAACAGACGTCCGAATTGCTGCACAAGAGACTTCTGCTTGGTATCTACTTTTTTGTCGATAAGTGCAAATACATTGTCTAGCAGTACTGAGTGTCGCTGTGAGGTGACTGTCATTTGTTAACCTTTTTTGAATGTCGTAATACCAATCCAGCTTGGTATAAGTGCCGAGTACCTAACTATTTTCTCTAATAAATGACGCTAATGAAAGCCCATTTTTAACCTTATATTAACAGCATAGATAAGTATGCAGAAAACACCCAAAAAAAAGGGCCTAAAGGCCCTTTTTAATGCTTAGCTATGCAAAAATATTTTATGCATCAGGGTCATTCTTGTTCCACCATAGGAATCTTGCTAGTGCAGGCAGTACAATTATTGCTCCAAGCATGTTCACGACGAACATAAATGTAAGCAAAATGCCCATATCCATTTGGAACTTAAGCGAAGAGAACACCCATGTGCTCACGCCTATTGCCAGCGTAATACCGGTAAATAGCACAGCACTTCCACGTTCTTTTAATGCAGCGAAATATGCTTCTTGAACGGTAGCGCCTTTCTTCAGCATTAAGCTCTTGGTAGAGAGTATATAAATACCATAGTCCACACCTATACCCACGCCAAGTGCGATAACTGGTAATGTAGAAACGGTGAGGCCAATTTGAAGGTATGTCATTAAGGCTTGCGCCAGTACAGACACCACATACAGCGGAATAACAACAACTAACGTAGCACGCAGCGAGCGGAAGCTAATTAAACACAACGCAATAACGGCGCCAAATACATAAAGCATCATAGGGTCTTGCGCTGCACTAACCGCTTCATTAGTTGCGGCCATCACGCCAACAGGCCCAGAAGCAAGACTGAACTTCATATCATCGGTTTGATATTCATCGCGATACGCTTTTACCGCTTCAACGACACGAGAGATCGTTTCTGCTTTGTGGTCTTCCATAAACAGAATAATTGGCATGACCGAGCAGTCGCCGTTAAGTAAACCAGACGACGTTGGAACGCGAGAAATTGCCTGCACCAATGTTTGCTGGTTCCGAGGGAGTACCTGCCACTTAACGTTGCCTTCGTTGTAACCTGCGTTAACAATTTTGGCAACAGATGCCAACGAAACCGCCGATTGAACGCCTTGAACATTTTCCATTTTCCACTGGAAATCGTCCATGGCCTTCATCACGCTGTGTGACGTACAAGCTTCTGGTGTGGTTTCAACCAAAATAGAAATGTAATCTACCGTTACTTCGTACTTATCGGTAATCAGGAAAGTGTCCTGATTGTAGCGTGACGTTTCATGAAGCGCAGGTGCACCCGCATGTAAGTCCCCTATCTTCATATTCTGAGCTTGGAAATGACCAAACACGAATAGGATAGCAGTAACGATAAGAATTATTGCAGCAGGCTTTTTACGTGAACAAGCTGCAATGACTTCCCAGAATTTCGAATTAGCGTTTTCTTTACCCGCGAATTTTTCGACATATTTCTGGTCAAGTTTTAAGAAGCTCATCAGCACAGGCAGCAGCAACAAGTTGGTAAGAATGATTACCGCTACACCCATACTTGCCGTAATCGCCAACTCGCGAATAATGCCGATATCGATTACTAATAACGTCATAAAGCCAACCGTATCAGATAACAATGCAATTCCGCCTGGAACCAGCAAGTTTCTGAATGCCGCCATAGATGCCCGTTTAGCACCAATACCGGTTACGGCTTGTTTTTCTACCGCGTTAATCATTTGTACGCCGTGGCTCACACCAATGGCAAATACCAAAAATGGCACCAGTATTGACATAGGGTCCATACCAAAGCCAATTGAAGTAAGCAGTCCTAGCTGCCAGATAACGGCAATGATTGAGCATACTAATGGCAATAACGTAAGCATGATGCTGCGCGAGAAGAAATACACCATTACGGCAGTAATCGCGATAGCAATGGCGAAAAAGATCAACACGTCTTTTGCACCGTCGGCCACATCGCCAATCATTTTCGCAAAGCCAATTATATGAATAGACGTATTTTCGTTTTCATATTGACCGCGAAGCTGCTCTTCAAGCTCTGCTGCTAATGCCAATGTATTGAGAGGTTCGCCAGTTTGCGGGTCAATATCGAGCAATTGCGCTGTTACCATTGCGCAGCTGTAATCACTGGATACTTGTCTTCCGACGATGTTTGCCTTTTCTACGTTGGCAGCCACCAACTCTAATGCTTCTGGGCTTGCAGAATTAAAGTCGGCAGGAATTACCGGTCCGCCTGCAAAGCCGCCTTCCACAATTTCAGTAAAGCGGGTTGAAGGAGAGAAAAGCGAAATAACTAACGAACGGTTCACCCCATTAATAAAGAAGAGTTGGTCGTGAACATTCTTTAATGTATCGAAGAAGTTTTGATTGTAGATGTTATCGTTTTTATCACACACAGAAACTAATATATTGTTAGCGCCACCAAAATCTTGGCGGTGCTCAATGTACGTTTTCATGTATTCGTGATTTAGCGGTATGTTCTTTTCAAAACCTGCGTCTAAGCGCATTTGTGAAGCTTGGTAACCAAGGAAAACTGTGGCTATAGCAAACAAGGCTACGACAATTTTACGGTTTCCGAATACTAATTTTTCAAGAAAATGGGTCATTGTTTTTATACTGCCCTATTTTAAATTCAACGTTTTAATGCCATTCGCAGTAACGGCAATATTCTTACCTTTAAACTGTGTTGCATTAAGAAGCGCGGCTTTGTCTTTAATTTGTGAAACGACAATGCCTTCATCAGCTTCGCAATCTGAAAGGTTTGCATAGGGGTCTCGCATACTGGTGGGTAAAGGTCGCTGTGCGCTTACCATCATCCCGTTGTTACCCAAAGCATAAACCTTCGATTCAGAACCAATTAGAATTGAATTTAGTGTGCTGGTTGAGCAAGTTTGTACGTATTCCCACTCACCTTCATTTCTGTTAACAAATATATTTCCGCGAAGGCCAACCGCTAGAACGGTATTTTCATCAAGCGGCTTAATATCGAAAAACGATCCTGTATAGTCGACGTAATACCGTTCCCACGATTCTCCCATATTGGTACTTTTGGCTAGCAACCCGGCTTCGCCTGCTAGGTAAAGCGTATCACCATCAAGGGTAATTCTGTTTAAGTGGGGTAAAATAGATTCAAGTTCTTGCTGATAGAAGTCTTCATCTTCTTTTCGAATATCTTCAAGGTATTCTTGATCCATTGGGTCAAGCAGACTGGCATGACGTTCTGCCGTCCACGTTTTTCCACCGTCTAAGGTTCGATAGAACAAGCCATAGGCACCTGTAGCAATCCCCTGCTTTTCATTGAAGAATAATACGTCTAGAAATGGGCGCTGAAGGTCAGGTTGGAAATTTTGAATTTCCCACGTTTCGCCTTTATCTGAAGAATGAAGAATGACAGCGTCGTGGCCCACTGCCCAAATATTATCGCCTACAACAGTTGTCGCTGTAAGCGTTGATTGTGTTGGTACGGCTTTTTGAGTAAATGCCTCACCATCCTCTGAAACTAACACGTGACCGCGTTCACCGACAATAACGACAAATGTATCAGCGTCTATGTCCAAAAGAACCGATTGCTCAACCAGTGGTGCCATGAATGCTTCTTCGGCGATTGCAGTTGTAGAGTAATTAACTGCGAAAGTGGCGGCAATGCACGCTGCAATGGTTTTTTTCATAATTAACCATTCCCCCTATTTATAATTGTCTGCATACAAAAACGGCTGGCAATTGCCAACCGTTTGTTGTTTAAGGCGATTAGCGCATACCTTCTCGTCGTAACGCCTGAGGTGTGAATTCCACATCTCGTGGGCGTACGGTGAAGTCGTACATCTCTTCTTCGTTATCGAGGCCAATGGCCAGGTAACGACGAGAGTTCAAGTCATGGTACACATCCAGCGTAGACCACTGGGTAGGTACTTCATAATAGTTCACACCATACGCTACACCAACACGATAAAGTTCGCCACGATTATCATACATATCAGCAACTTGAATTTGCCAGCTATCTTCATCAATGAAGAATACACGCTTTTGATAAATATGACGGAAACCGTCTTTCAATGTGGCTTCTACTTCCCAAACGCGGTGTTTTTCCCAACGTGTTAGGTCTGGATTAACGTGGTTTGGCTTTAAGATGTCATCGTACTTCGCATTATCTGAATGAAGTGCATAGTTGTTGTATGCAACGAACATTTCTTTCTTACCCACTAACTTCCAGTTGTAACGGTTTGGTGAGCCGTTAAACATATCAAAGTCATCGGTAGTACGAAGGCCATCAGCTGCAGTTCCAGGTGTATCATAAGCAATGTTTGGTGCTAGACGTACACGGCGCTGACCCGTGTTGTAGGTCCATGCTTTACGCGGCTCTTTTACTTGGTCAACTGTTTCATGTACAAGCAGTGCTGTACCCGCCAAACGAGCAGGCTTTGTTACTTTTTGTTTAAACATGAAAAGGACGTTTTCGTCAGTAAGCTTTTCTGGTGTAGCACCTTCTTCTGCGTACTTAATTAATAACTGCTCGTCAAAACCGATTACGTTGTAATCACCACCAGTTGTTACTGCAGCTTGACCACCATTACGCTGAACCGCTTCACCGCGATAGCGAAGTATATGGTTCCAAATAGCTTCAAGACCATTTTGTGGAATTGGGAACGGAATACCGAGAACAGCCCCTTTAATTCCGTTACCGCCGTCTAGTAGCTCCGCGCTAGTTGCATTTACCTTAGTTGCGTCGTAGATAGCCTGTGGATTAGACGCAGAACGACGCGTTGGGTAAACCGGCATACGGAAGGTTTCAGGGTAAGCTTCGAAAAGCTTTTTCTGACCTTCAGATAGAAAGTCCGCATATTCTTTGTAGTTTTGTGCCGTGATTTCAAATAGCACTTTATCTTCAGGGTACGGGTCTGGATGGTGATCACCCACTGTGTAGCCCGCTGGTGCTGAAGTAATACCGCCAGTCCACGCTGGGATACTGCCGTCTGCATTACCTGCTTTCATAGCGCCCAGTGGCGTCAATTCGTTACCTAGTTTATTGGCATCTGCGTCAGACACCTTTGCCATCGCGCTTGCACCTGACAGAGCAAGTGATAAAGCCGCAGCGATAATTCCTACTTTTCTAATCATAAATACCACTCTTAGATTGCATATTTGATGTTAAATGAAACGAAGTCTCTGTCTGATAGCGCATTAGTAGTACCAATACCGCCCCAGAAAGCGCTGTACGACGCTGTTGCTGACCACTTGCTTAGGTAGTCGAACGTCAATGAAATTGCAGCAGACTTAACATCTTCTGTGAAAAGGAATAGAGGGTCTGGTGTTGTACCCTCTACATCGTGAGAGAATGTTGCACGAGCACGTAAGTTAATTCCGGCCATGACGTCGTTGTAATCAGCGACAGCAAGTAAGCGGTAACCCCACGCATCGTCAGTAGCAAACGGGTTAGTCTCTGGTCCGTCTGATAGCGCTTGGTGTAAACCTTCACGACTATTGCCATTGATAGGCTCTAGTGACGGCGTACGTGCTGTACCAGGCGCATTTAAGCGAATTACGTTCGGATCTGGCATATCTACAACGTTCACATAACCTACTTCGCCTAATAGTACGAAGTTGTCAGAGCCAAATTTAGGGCCAAACACGTGTGAGGCAGTAAACTGCATTTGCCATGTATCAGAGAATAGATAACCTTCCGCTGTTTCGCCTGGACCTACTGCTCTTCCGATATTGTTTAGCTGTGAAATACCTTCTAAATCTGGACGTAGCCCAGCATTCGCTAGCTGCTCTGGCATACCCATGTAAAGCAATTCAACATCATCGATTTGAAGCGGCTCATCTACACGGTAAGCAAATTCACCCGCAAGAGCCGTAGTACCGATGTTAGTGTTAAAGCTCATACCATAAAGTTTGATATCTTCTGGGTAGAAGAACTCTGACTGTGTAAATGCACCCAGTTCAGTGATGTTGTCGCGAGTAACGGTATTAGACGCTAGGAACGCGAGATCCGCGCCAATTCCTTCAGCAGTAAAATCGGATGTCTTACCTGAGATAAGCGGGCGTTGGCTGTGGTAATTGATGTGATAGAAACTAAACTCTGTTTCATTCAAATTCTCAGCAAACCACGTCAAGCGTAAACCGTATTGACCCTGATCGTCCGCGTCATTGTGCGCTTCGTCAGAAAAACCGCGGATAGCCACTTTGGTTGGATAAGCAAGGTAGGCTTGCGAAATGTCAGCTGGATTAGCGCCAGAGCGAAGCAAATCGCCATATCCGTTTAACGCAGTGAGAAGGTGATCTAAGTCGATGTCTGGGTTACCACTGAAACCAAGCTGGATATTTTGGCGTTGACCGCCCTCACCTGCAAAGTCGTTGCCCGCGAAGTAGCTGCCAGAAACTGGAAGCCAGCTGCGCTGCCATTCGTACTGGTAATAACCAGAAATACTCACTGTGTCAGTCAAACCTAAAGACGCGTACACCATCCCTACTGGAAGGAATACTTCTTTAAGTTCTGCACCTGGAGCACGAGCTCGTGTTACATCAACAGGGTTCGTTGTGTTAATACCGTGCTGGATGAATGTACTTTCACCCCAACTGATCACCTGACGGCCTACACGAAGCGTAAGTGGTTTGTCGCCAATCCACCAGTCGCCATAGAAGAATGCGTCGTAAAGACGTACATCGGTACACAGTAGGTCTTCTGCTTCAGGGTCTTGACACAAGTCGTATTGGTTACCCGTTATTGGGTTAGAGTATGGACGGTCGCCGTCCATTTGCTCAAAGTCGTAGAACCAGAA
Organism: Alteromonas sp. G4i13; assembly: GCF_054960505.1. NCBI lineage: Bacteria > Pseudomonadati > Pseudomonadota > Gammaproteobacteria > Alteromonadales > Alteromonadaceae > Alteromonas > Alteromonas sp. G4i13. The sequence continues at coordinate 78,884 of NZ_JBHNYX010000003.1, forward strand.
ACCACGGGCGAAGAAACCATAGTCGCCAAAATTGATATCTAATTCATGAGTACCTGAAATTTGCGTTGCAAACGCGTCACCTGGATCGTGTGCAAGGTTACCAAGGTCACCATTGGTGGAATAACCGCCATCTGCTAAACCCCACACGTCGCCACTTGGGTATAAAGGATTGAAAGCTGCGTGATAACCGCTCCAGTCGAATTGAGGATGGTTACTGTTACCTATAAGGTCGTAATCTCTTGCCTCTGTTCGAATACTTGTAGCTAATGTAAATGTTGAATCTAAAGAAATACTTACATCACCCACTTGCCAATTCGCAGCGTGTGCAGGTACTGCAGCAGCACCTAGCAGTGAGAGAACTCCCGCTGCTACCGGTGATATCTTAAAAGCGCTAGGCCCGTTTTTCATATTTTTATACTCCCAAGTCGATGTGACTTAATACGTGACATCATGACCAACCATAACGATTAACAAAATCATTACATCATTTTGCCATAACCGCAAGAACTAATCCTACCAGTTAACAAAATTTACAACATTAGTCGTATCAAATAGTTATTGCTTTATTGTGAGTATAAAAGGCATTTATAAACTTGCAGGAAAAATGTACAGAAATATTGCAAAACTGTTGCGTTAAGTATTTTGGGACGCTCAATGACAAAAGAAAACGCATAAGTGTTACGTATGGGAGTGGTGAAAACTCGTATACAAGAGAGTAATTCGTCGCGTACAAAAAAGGCTCTATGCGAGCCTTTCGAAGGATTTTATTTTTTTGTTGGCATCAATAATCATCCTAAAACGACCTTTAATACCATCAGACGTAACAAATTGCCTGAGCCGGTTGGTCGGTACTTGGACGCTTAGGCCTGATTCACTGACCATGACCACATCTGGCATAGATGGAATATAAAGCACCTCACATTGCTTGTAAGGTGCATTTATTGAAAAGTAAAAAACCGAGTCAGTTTGGCTAATGCTTGTCATAAGCAAGGCTTTTACTTACTTTCTCAAACAAATCTTTACTTAAACCTTTGTGATTAAGCAAACGGCCAAGCTGTTGCTTCATATGAACCTGATGCTCGCTTGCAAAGCCCTGCCATTGCGTCAGTGGCGTTACAATACGGGCGGCAACCTGTGGGTTGACCGCATCGAGCTTAAGTAAGTAGTCGGTTACAAATTTATATCCACTGCCATCGAGTGCATGAAACCTTTCGCTGTTATAGAAAGCGAAGCTACCAATAACAGAACGAACACGGTTCGGGTTACTCATTGCGAACTGAGGGTGCTCACATAACATTGTGATAGTCGCAAAGATATCGTCTCGATTTTGTGTAGCGTGGAGTGCGAACCATTTGTCCAAAACAAGCGGGTCATGATTCCACGATTCCTCAAACTGAGCCATCAAACTGTCGAAAGTGGTGGCGCTACAGTGTTGTGCGCTTCTCAACGCGCCTAGCGTATCTGTCATATTATCAGCGGTTTCAAACTGAGAAACCACAATATGCTCGTGTTGGGGTAACCGCGCTAAGTGTGCAAGCACGACATTTCTGCAGCGACGTTGATTCACCGCTTCTTGCGTGTAGCAATACGCGCTTTTCTCAATATTTTCGAAGACTTGTTTTAGCTCTTTTTCGAGTGCGCGAGCAAACTGGTCGCAGAACGCTTTTCTCGCTTTCGAAAGTGCGGAAACGTTTATGTTACTTCGGCTTTGGCACAGAGTCTCAAACGAAGGTATGACTAAACATTCACTCAGCAATTCAAGGTTGTTCTGCTCTTGGGCAATCGCTTGCTTGATACCGTTCCAGATTTCATTGCTGATACCAGACCCCGGCGATTCCTCTAATTGCTTCACACAGCGGTCATACAACGTTTGCATTGCATCCCAACGATTAAATGGATCTTTCGCATGCTTAAATATAGTAAGTAAAGACTCTGTCCCCAATGGGTTTTCTACTTTCGCTGGCGCTGAGAAGTTACCCAATACTACAGGTGTTAAATTAGTAGTTTTGGCTTCTACAGTAAAACGCATAGAATCATCTTTTAAAATGACCATGCCGTTTTGAATTAACGACTCGTTGTCTGTATAGCTTTTCCCCTCATCATCAATAATCTCGATATTTACAGGAATATATAGAGGAAGCTTTTCTTTCTGATCGGAGGTTGCAGGTGTGTGCTGTGACAATGTAAAGCTATGCTTAACAATGCCATCATCATCGACCTCAGTGCTGTGTGCGACAGAAATCACTGGCGTACCAGATTGACTATACCAGCGGGTAAACTGGGTTAAATCTAAATCAGTAGCAGTCTGCATTGCTGAAATGAAGTCATCACAGGTGACAGCCTGACCGTCGTGTCTTCTAAAGTACTCGTCCATACCACGTCTGAAGCCGTCAGGCCCCAATAATGTGTGGAACATGCGAATAACTTCAGCGCCTTTGTCATAAACCGTCACCGTGTAGAAGTTGTTCATTTCAATGACTTCTTCTGGACGAATTGGATGACTCATTGCACTCGCATCTTCTGCAAACTGGTGTTCTCGCATAACACGAACGTGCTTTATACGATTACTTAACGCCGAAGTCATATCAGCGCTGAACTGTTGGTCTCTAAATACAGTAAGCCCCTCTTTAAGGCTTAGCTGGAACCAATCGCGACAAGTAACACGGTTGCCGGTCCAGTTGTGGAAGTACTCGTGCGCGATAACCGACTCAACATTGAAAAAGTCATCGTCGGTGGCACTTTTTTGATCGGCTAATACAAACTTACTGTTAAATACATTTAAGCCCTTGTTTTCCATCGCTCCCATATTGAAGAAATCGACGGCAACAATCATGTAGATATCTAAGTCGTACTCTAACCCGAACACATCTTCGTCCCACTTCATCGCCCGTTTGAGAGATTCTAATGCGAAAATACCTTGAGATTTTTTGCCTTTATCAACATAAAGCTCTAGCGCAACCTCTTTACCGCTAGTGGTGGTGTAGCTATCGGTAAGTAAATCGAAGTCACCGGCAACTAGAGCAAAAAGGTAGCAAGGTTTTGGATGTGGATCGTGCCATTTAACAAAATGCGCATTTTCGTCAACTTCGCCCTTGTCCACTGGGTTGCCATTGGCCAAAAGCATCGGTACTGATTTGTCGGCAACTACCGTCACTGTGTAGACCGACAAAACATCCGGGCGGTCCATGAAGTACGTAATGCGACGAAACCCTTCCGCTTCACACTGCGTACAATAGGCACCACCTGATAAATACAAGCCTTCCAGCGCTTTGTTGTGCTCAGGGGCAATGGTATTGGTAATTTCTATGACGAACTCATCAAGTTCAGTAACTACGCTTAAAGCGCTATCTGTTACTGTGTATTCATTATCAGATAGATGCGTACCGTTAATAGAAATAGAATCTAGCGATAAATTATCGCCATCAAGTACTAAAGGACTATCGTGCGCGCCATTACGAGTGACGGACAACGTGCTGATAACTTTGGTTTGCGTTGGGTGTAGCGTTATATGTAGGTCAACTGTCGCTATTGAAAAAGCGGGCGGCTGGTAATCCGCCCGGCGTTTAGCTTGAACTGACATAGATCCTCCTGGAAGAAAGCCTACGTGGGTTTAATTGGAACTCTGTGTTAAACCGTATCTTTGCTGTTTACTTCAACATGCGGTGGCGTAATACGTAAAATCTTAATACCTAAATACGCATAAATAACAGCAAGGATCGGGTTGATTACGTTGAAGAATGCATAGAATACGTAATCAAATGGATTGACTAATAAAACACTGTGCATGTAAGCACCACAGGTGTTCCAAGGAATAAGTGGAGACGTAAGTGTGCCGCCGTCTTCAAGGCTTCGAGAAAGATTCAATTGATCTAAACCACGCTTTTTGAATTCTTCTTTGTACATACGGCCTGGCATCACGATTGAAATATACTGATCCGCAGTAACCAGGTTGGTACCAAAACAAGTAAGAATGGTTCGGCTCACCATATCCCCTGCGGATTTTGCACCAATTAATATGGCAGAAACTGCACGCTTTAATAGGCCAACACGCTCTAATACGGCACCAAACGACATTGCACAGATGATCAACCAAATGGTATTTAACATAGAAGACATGCCACCACGAGAAAGCAAGCTATTTAAGTTCTCGTCAGGTGTTGAGAAGCTCACGCCATCGAAAAGCGCAGTCCAAACTACCTTCAACGCACCTACATTCACCGAGTCGTCACCACTTGCCATAGAAGTAACCACATCCCACTGGAATACAACTGCCCAAACGCCACCTAACAAAGCGCCGATAAAAACAGCTGGAAACGCAGGCATCTTTTTAATCGCTAAGGTGAGCAAAACGACAAGGGGGATTAACAAATGCCAACCTAAGTCAAAGGACTCATTTAACAAAAGTTGCATCTGCTCAATGCGTTCTGCTTTGGCTTCACCCACTTCACTAAAGCCTAGTACCGTAAATAGAATAAGCGCAATAACAAAGCTCGGAATCGTCGTCCAAAGCATGTAACGAATGTGCTCAAATAAATCCGTGCCCGCAACGGCAGGCGCTAAGTTTGTTGTTTCAGATAAGGGCGAAATTTTATCGCCAAAGTATGCACCTGAAACTACTGCGCCGGCTGTTATGGCTGCCGACATTTCCATACCTGCAGAAACCCCCATTAGCGCAACACCCACAGTCGCCGCGGTAGTCCAAGAACTACCTATACTCATTGCAACAACCGCACAAATCAGACAAGCGGCAGCATAGAAAAACGAGGGGTTAAGCAACTCTAAACCGAAATAGATAAGCGTAGGCACGGTTCCAGCTAGCATCCATGTGCCAATAAGAGAACCTACCGCTAACAGAATCAAGCAGGCACCTAAAGACATTGAGATACCGTCTACAATGCCCTTTTCGATAGTTTTCCAGCTGTAGCCATTTTTCATTCCAATGATAGCAGCTAAGCCCATCGCTAAAAGAAGTGCAATTTGGTTTGGACCGTAAGAAGAGTTATCGGCAAACAAATAAACTGCGCTTCCCATCATTATGACTAACGCAAGAATAGGAAGCATTGCATCGAGAAGTGACGGCGTTTTTATTTCTTTATTCGTCATTGTCGTTTTTTAAAACCTTATTATTGTATTTGTAACGCGTTAAGCGTGCTGTCCGCTTTTTACCAGAATGCTTTAGAAGACTGAGCGGTAGAACATAAGCGCAATGATAACGGGACACACAAAGCGAACGTACCAAGGCCAAATCTTCCAGAAAATGCTGTGTTCAGCAAACTGATCACCTTGTTTAAGTTCATCGAGTATTGCATCTCTGCGCCACACCCAACCTGCGAAAATACACAAGGCGAGTCCTAGTAACGGTTGGCTATACTCGGTAGTTAATGCGATAACAAAGCCGAACAAGGTTTCAAAATTTAAAATGATGATGCAGCTTAATACAAAGATGACCGATGCCATTAATAACACGGCCTTTTTACGTTGAAGACCTTTACTTTCTACCATAAACGCAACGGGAACTTCCAACATTGAAATTGAAGACGTGACGGCAGCAATCGCCATTAGCGCGAAAAAGGTAAAAGCAACGAAAAGACCTACGCTACCAATGGTATCAAACAGTGCTGGTAGTACTTTGAAAATCAGCGTGTCACCTTGGATTAACGCGCCTTCCGGTGTGAAGATTTCAACGCCGTTGTTTAATGCAACGTACATGGCCGGGATAATAAGCATACCCGCAATAACCGCAACACCGATATCGACAAGCGCTACCGACGCACCAATGCTAGGTAGATTTTCATTTTTACTTAGGTATGAACCATAAACCAGCATGGTACCCACACCTAGCGACATTGAGAAAAAGGCTTGTCCCATGGCGTTAATTAATAAGTCTGGGTCAAGAACGCGAGAGAAGTCAGGTACTAAATATGCTGACCAACCTTCTACGGCACCAGGCTGTAGGCTCACATAAACAATCAATGCAAGAATGAGAATAACCAATGTAGGCATCAAACGCACTGACCACTTCTCAATGCCGGACTTTACACCCCCGACAACGATAAATGCAGTTAAACCCATGAATAAGAAGCAGAAAATAATGTTACGCGTAACTGATGAAGTGAGTAGCCAGTCGCTAGCGCTCGTAAATCCCACCATGCTAACGGCAGCATCGGCGAAATAAACCAACATCCATCCGCCTACAATAGCGTAGAATGCAAGGATAAGTGACACGGTAACACAGCCCCAAATGCCCGTTAGCCTTCCGACGAAATTGCCCGATATTTTACCTAAAGCGTCAACCATATTTGAACGTGAACTACGTCCGATTATAAGTTCTGCCATAAGTACGGGATAAGCGAGTACAAAAGCCAGCAGTAAGTATACGAGAACAAATGCTGCGCCACCGTTACTTGCTACCTTTGTAGGAAAGCCCCAAATATTACCTAGTCCTACTGCCGAGCCTGCCGCTGCTAGCACGAACCCTATTCGAGAGGAAAATTCGCCTCTGATAGCCATGTTATTTCCCTTTATTATTGTTTTAATAATTTATAGACACAAAAAAAGGGCTGGCCCTAGACCAGCCCTTTTTTCTAATCACTTAATTTCTTGTGATAGCGTAACGGCCTGTTTCGATCATATCGAATGTAATATTGGCTGCCTCGTCCAAGAATGGATCTAATTCTTCCATATCTTCAGGTAGGTCGTCCAATGTTGTGACAGTTTCCATTCCCAATCGCTGTAAACGTTCGTTAGCACGAGCAAGCGACTTCTCTTCCGCCTCTTTCTTCTCGCCTTCACGTACAGATTTAACTAATGAGATGAAGTTCTTGTCTTTATTTTCCTTATATTCCTTTATGTCGTCTTGGATATAAGAAAACTCAGGATCTTGTAAAATACGTTTGTTGTGCTTCGCTGTTAAAACATCAAGCGCAGCAGTACCGTCTGCAAACGTCGTATAGTTAGCGCGATTGATACTGTCCCATGGCAACGCATTTTCCGCTTGGCTTTCTCCCCATTCAGCTGGTTCAACCGCCGATGGATAAAGAATGTCAGGAATAACGCCTTTATGCTGGGTGCTGCCGCCGTCAATGCGATAGAACTTGGCGATAGTAAACTGAACACTACCTAATGGGTTGTCGTAAAGGTCATAAATTTTACCTAAACCGCGATGCTGCTGCACTGTCCCTTTCCCGAAGGTTTGTTCACCTACGATGAGAGCACGGTTGTAGTCTTGCATCGCTGCCGCAAAAATCTCTGAAGCAGACGCGCTATATCTGTCAACTAATACGGTTAACGGGCCATCATAAGCCACTTCGCCATCTGTATCACGGTTAACGCTAACTTTGCTTTGACCGTATCGAATTTGAACCACCGGGCCTTTTTCAATAAATAGGCCAGTAAGTAACGTTGCTTCGGTTAAAGAACCACCGCCATTACCGCGCAAGTCTACAATAACGCCTTTAACGTTTTGCGCTTTCAAGCTTTCTATTTCTTTAGCAACATCCATACTAAGGTTGTTGTAAAAACTTGGAATGGTGATTACACCTAGAGGTTCACCCGCGTGAGGGCCAGTCTCTGGCACATACACTTCCGATTTGGCTGCGCGATCTTCTAACTTAATTTTATCGCGAGTAAGGCTAACTACCGACGTGGTTTTTGCGTCCGTGGCTCCTTTTTCAACCTGTAGACGAACAGTACTTCCTTTCGGGCCTTTAATTAACTCAACCACTTCGTCCAATCGCCAACCAATCACATCAACAAACTCTTCGTCGTCTTGTGCTACGCCAACAATTTTATCTTCTGGTTTTATTGCGCCAGACTCGTCTGCAGGACCGCCAGGTACAACGCTTTTGATTACCGTGTAATCATCTTCGCTTTGCAATACTGCACCAATACCTTCAAACGACAAGTTCATGTCCATTTGAAAACGTTCAGCGTTACGCGGAGATAAGTAACTGGTGTGAGCTTCAATTGTACGTGCGAATGCATTCATTGCAGTTTGAAAAACGTCTTCGCTCTTTGCTTGCTTAGTGCGCTTGATCGCTCTCGTATAGCGTTTGGTAAGAAGTTCTTTCGCCTCTTCCCATGTTTTGTCTGCAAGTATTAGATTTAACGCGTCGTATTTAACGCGTTGACGCCAAATTTCATCCAGCTCAGCTTTATTGGCTGGCCATTCAGCGTCTTCTCTGTCGTAAAAGAACTTATCGCCTTCTTTTTCAAAGTCGAACGGGCCTTTCTCTAACAGTGCAAGTGCAAATTCATAACGCTCAATGCGTCGTTTTGCGCTTACGTTATACATATCATAGGCGACAGAGAGGTTGCCTTTACTCAGCGCATCATCAAACAATGTGCGGTATTTCTCAAAACCCACAACATCAGACAGCAATAGCACTTGTTTATTGTGATCTAATGAATCGATGAAGCGCTGGTAAACTCTAGCTGAGAGTGCATCATCCAACGAAATTTCCTTGTAGTGCGCCCTGGTAAAGAGTGCGCTTACTCGCTTAGCTGCAACACTGTGTTGAGATTCCTGTTGTAAAATGGGAAGCTCGTCTACCTCTGGTGTTGACGTAACTGCGCCCGCTCCTACCCCAACGGTAAGAAAAGCACTGGCGATGGAAATTCGAAGGATGTCTCTCATATTTTACGACCTCTTGGAGCGTGCCAAACGTAAAGCGTCTGCGTTTACTTTAACTACCATGCCTGAGTCTAATTGAACGTGAATGCCATCTTTAGCTACTTCGGTAATTACTGCAGGCATAGGTGCTTTACCTAATTTAACGGTAACTTGCGTACCTTGCTGTAAATCGCTATCTGTCAATTTCGCAGGTGGTGTATTGTTTGGTCTGTTATTTTTCGGTTTAGTTCCGCGCTTAGTATCAGCATGGTCCGAATTTGCAGATTTTTCACCTTTTGGACGATTAAATTGACGTTTATCTTTTCGCTTAGGCTGCTGAGCTAGCTTAGCTTTGCGCTTTTCAGCTGCTTTTGCTTTGCTTTCTTCTAACTGCTGCTGCGCATGATCAGCGTGTTCTTTTTCAATTGCATCGCCTTCAACGCCGTCTAAATCTACACGGTTTGCACCTTCTTTGATGCTATGAAGATAGCGCCAGCTGTTGGTGTAATGTCGTAGTGTAGAACGAAGTAAGGTTTTGCTAACGCGTTCCTCTTCTTCTAAACGTGTGGCAAGATCTTGAAAAATACCGATCTTAAGTGGGCGGGCCTCGCCTTCAATGCTAAAACATTTCGGAAAGGTCTCTGCAAGGAAAGCTATCACTTCCTTACTGTTGGTAAACTTCTCTGGTGATTCCATTAACTTTCTAAATTATTCAGGAGATTTCATCGTTACTTGCATCATCCCAAGTTGCCAGCGTGTGGTCAACCCAATCAAGCAATTCGTCGTCATCTATTTCTAATAAATGCTTATCTTGTTGCCAAGATTCCCATGCGTAGTGCAAAATTTGCTCTAAACGCTGTGTTTCAATATCTTCTTCTGCATTGTCGTACACCGCATGTAAGATAAAATTTAAACGTTCAGATGCCTCATCTGGGTCATCATGAAAGTCTTCCATATCCTCATACGTGGATAAAACAACGTGAATATCAACACTGGACTTCATAATTATTTCTGCGAATCCATAAGAATTTGAGCAATCTCAATTAGCCCTTTTTCGTCTTCTTCGGTAAAGCGTTCAAAAACAGGGCTGTCGATGTCCAATACGCCAATAAGCGTATCGTTTAACACCAGAGGAACAACTATTTCAGAATTTGATGCAGCGTCACAAGCGATATGACCTTCGAATTGATGCACATCTGCTATACGCTGTACCGTTCTTGTACTTGCACTCGTACCACAAACACCTTTTCCAAGAGGAATGCGAATACATGCAGGTTGCCCCTGGAATGGCCCTAGTACTAGCTGGTCTTCTTTATACAAATAAAAACCTGCCCAATTCACCTCTTCGAGGCTATTGAAAAGCAGCGCACTTATATTTGCCATATTAGCGATAAGATCGTGCTCGCCAGATACCAAACTCTTAGCTTGGCTAATTAACTGACCATACTGTTGTTCTTTCAATCGTATTTCCTGCTATTGAACAATGTTAAAAGACACATTAACCCGCGCTTCTACACGCTCTTGCCCTGGTAGCGACATTGACATGTCTTTGGCAAAAGCCTCTGCGCGCATTACTGGAATCGGCATATTGCCACCAGATTCTGAGATTGCAACAACTTCGCCTACTTCTATACCCAATTCTTTCGCTAATAACTGTGCACGTTGCTTTGCGTCTTTCACAGCAGCAATAAGCGCCTTCTGATACGCATCGCCTTCACCTATAGAAATGAAATTAAACTGTTGGATACGATCGACACCTCTTTTAAGCACACCATCAAGTACTTTGTCGTAAGTATCGAGGTCAGTCGAAGTTACAGTGATATCACGAGAAAGCGTAAAGCCTTCTTGCACACGCCCTTGGGGGGTATTGATGTAGCGAGGCTGCAGACGTACCTGCATACTTTGAATATGCTTTTCATCTATACCTTGATTAAGCAAGAACTTAACAATAGAGCGGAGGTCCGAATCAAGCTGAGTGTTCAGTTTACCTACTGTATTACCTTCTTCTTCAACAACGAGTGTGACTGAATAAGCGTTTGGTGTCACTTCTACCGCTCCTACGCCTTGCACATTTATAACCGCTTCTTGTGCGGCCTGTGCAGCAACCATAGGTGCAGATAAGGCAATAAATGATGATGCTAACAATGCTTTTTTAACTACACTTTTAGCTGTCGAATAAGTATTAGTACGCGTGATCATTTTCATAGAGATTCCTTTTTTATGGTGCCTTTTAATTACGTTACCTAAAGGATAAATGTTTAAAACTGAATAGTTTATGAATATACGCAATAAACGAAATCTTAGCACTGAACTAAGACGAGAAGAGATATAACTTCGCCGAGATGCGCTTTTTATGAGGCAAGACCCAAAAATGGATAAGTAATACCAGTCAACTTGATGTAGTTCCACTATACCTGCGGTAACACGACGTGATTACGAAGATTTTAAACCTCACTGAGTGGGTAATGATCTATGCGGACTGATATCAAAGCGCTATGTTAACGGCTAAAAGCCAACCGTTCAGCTAAGCATCTCGCTGAACGTGTTGACCGAAAAGAGTAAAAGGCGCTAGGCGTTTTACTTAAGCACAGTGCGCAACGCAGCAAGGCAGTGATCGATATTACGGGGTTTACATGCGTATCCCATAAGACCAATTCGCCATACTTTACCGGCATGATCGCCTAAACCGGCGCCGATTTCTAAATTAAAATCTTCAAGCAATTGCTTGCGAACGGCAGCATCGTCTACGCCGTCTGGAATTTTAACTACATTCAATTGAGGCAAACGATAAGCACTGTCTACTGTTAGCTCTAACCCAAGTTCATTTAGACCCTGCGCAAGTTTTTCATGACCCAATGCATGACGCTGCCACGCATTTTCTAAGCCTTCTTCTTTTAAAATCAGAAGTGCTTCGTACATAGCGTACATACTGTTGACAGGTGCGGTATGGTGGTAGGCACGCTTGGCGCCCTGCCCCCAATAACCAACAATCAAGTTCATGTCTAGAAACCAGCTTTGCACTTTCGTTTTTCGGTTTTGAATAACGTTAACTGCTCTTTCACTAAATGAAACAGGAGAGATACCCGGCACGCAACTCAAACACTTCTGTGAACCTGAATAAATAGCGTCAATGCTCCAACCGTCAACATCTAACTCGATACCTCCAAGAGAGGTAACTGCATCAACAATGCTAAGACAATCATACTTTTTAGCCAGCTCACAAAGCGCTTTGGCTTCATTGCGTACGCCCGTAGATGTTTCGGCGTGAACAAAGGCAAGGATCTTAATATCCGGATTGGCTTTAAGGGTGTCTTCTACCACATTAAGGTCAGTTTGCTCGCCCCATGTATTGTTGACGGTAATAGCCTCACCACCACAACGCTCTACGTTTTCGACCATTCGATTGCCAAATACGCCGTTAATACACACGAGTACCTTATCGCCTGGTTCTACAAGATTAACAAAACATGCCTCCATTCCTGCTGAGCCCGGAGCAGAAATAGGCATAGTAAGTGCATTCTCAGTTTTAAACGCATACTGTAAAAGCTGCTTGGTTTGGTCCATTAACTCAATGAATAATGGATCGAGATGGCCCAGGGTGGGTCTCGCCATGGCGTTCAAAATTCTGGGGTTAACATCGGATGGTCCTGGACCCATCAACGTCCGTTCAGGGGGAATAAAAGTAGAAAATGATTGCATAATCCATCCTCGTATTAATGTAAGAGCCTGTTTTTAGAGTCAGTATCACGCATATTTAGCATGAACGTTGACGTCATACTACAAGGATAATGGCATGGTACAACCGTCTGTTTTCAACATAACCTACATGAATGAAAGTATGTCTATATATTTAACAAGGGTATATATTAACAACGCTTCATCACGTGGATAAAATGTGTGCAACATGTGGATATAAATCGTACACCTTTTTGCTCAAAAAACACCACATCCGACCAGTCTTTAGTCCATTGATTACTAACGTATAAGTTCTACAATTTAATTGACGTTGAGAGTGTAAGATAAAATTCACACAAAAATTGTTTATAATTTAAACAAATGTATTCTATACTCATTGTCCGTTTAAAAGATTTTATTTAAACTCTCCTGTGTAAAAGTTAGCGCACGGCTCAGCAATGAGCCATTCCCCTAGGCCCGGAACGTTTGTTCTGGGCATTTTTTATGGGGATTCAAAATATCGCGAACAGCCTAGTCTTAAATTTCAGCTATCAACTGGCTGTAATGATGACTTATATGTTTTGGCGTTATCTACGTAATGTTCAGCGGACGCTTTTAGTTTGGGTTCGATCTTCTCATCAAATGTTCTAATGACTTTACCAGGCGCTCCAACTACTAAACTGTAATCTGGAATTTCCATGTTTTCCGTTATTAAAGCGTTAGCGCCAATGATGCAGTACTTTCCAATTTTTGCACCGTTTAATACGACAGCGTTAATTCCTATCAAGGAATAGTCACCAATCTCGCAGCCGTGAAGCATGACTTTATGTCCTACTGTTACCCCTTCACCTAGCACTAAAGGAATACCTGCATCGGTGTGTAATACGCTGCCATCTTGGATATTCGTATTTTCACCAACGGTTATCTTGTCCATATCGCCGCGTATAACCGCATTGAACCAAACGCTTGAACCCACTTTGAGTTCAACATTACCAATAACATGTGCGCCTGGCGCTATAAACGTACTTTCATCAACCAGCGGTGATGTAGAACCTAATTTGTAGCGCATTATCCTCTCCCTATTCGTCTACTTTTCTCATTAATCCTTCTTGCATGGTTGACGCAACAAGTTCACCGTTTTGGTTAAATATTTGTCCGCGTACCAAACCTCTAGAGCCTCCGCTAAAAGGACTCTCCATTGCATACAATAACCATTCGTTCATATTGATTGGGCGGTGGAACCACATAGCATGGTCTATCGTTGCGATTCGAAGTGATTTATCGGTTACCGCAACACCGTGTGGTTGAAGCGACGTACTGAGAAAATGATAATCTGATGCGTAAGCAAGCGCAGCTTGATGAACAGTCAGTGATGCATTCATTGTGTCTCTTGCTTTTAACCAGATATAACGCGTCGGTTCGCGTTTCGCTGACTGGTAAGAGTTAGCTGCATCTACCGTGCGGATATCTACAGGTTTATGATAGCTCAACGCTTCTTGCATAGGACGTGCAATCTTATTGAAGTTAGCTTCATAGAATTCAATGTCAGACTGCACATCTTCCGGCGCAGGCACATCTGGCATTGTTGGGTTTTGATGCTCCATGCCATCTTGAGGAACCTGAAAAGACGCTGTCATGTAGAAGATATTTCTACCATCCTGAATGGCTTTAACCCGTCTAGCAGAGAAACTTCTGCCGTCTCGCACTACTTCAACATCGTAAACTACAGGCTTTTTAGCATCGCCTGGTAGTAAAAAATAAGTGTGGAATGAGTGTGCGACTCTACCAGCCTCAACTGTTTCGTATGCAGCTGCTAACGCTTGCCCCAAAACTTGTCCACCAAACAAGGCGCGGAAGCCTAAATCCCAGCTTTGACCTCGATAGATGCCAGCTTCCACTGTTTCGAGTTCAAAAAGTGACGATAGTTTAATCTCAGACATGTTGTACTTTCTCTTCAATTACTGCTTTTGGGTTTCGCGGGTAGTACTTTTCAGGCAATTTTGCTTTATGCTCGAAAAAACGCGTATCTTTATAGGGTAACTTCATAAACCCTGAAATGCCTAGCCCTTTTATTTTGGGAATTTGCTGAACGAGTTGCGCTAATAATGCGTGGAAGCGCTCTTCTTGGCTGTGATCAAGCAACGTGTAATAGTTGTGAATTTTCAAATGCCGAGGTAATGCTTCAAATATAATACAACCAGTGTGATGTATTGTATTAAGTTGAACGATGGTATCGATAATATCCTGAGGCAGCTTTAATAGTTCGTCCGGATCATCGCCATCTTCGAAATATGAGTGAGTACGGCTTTCATCCTTTTGTGCAGAAACCCGTGATAGTTCGTAGGGAATAAACATACCGTCTGATGGTTTAAAGTCTTCATCTTCACTTTCGCGTTCAATGTGCAGCGTGTTTTTGGCGTTGAACATACAGCATTTGAACACGGCGGGCTTATGAATAGCTCTTGCTAAGTTAATGACATTATTTACTGCTAAATCAAACGCAGTTTTCAACGATTCATCATACAGGTTCAGGCTTGAATCGACATATATACCTTCGGGCTCCCAGCGCACAGCCATCCCGCCAACCACGGGGTAACGGCCCAGTCTACTGATTGCGGAAACAAAAGCTTTTTCGGTATCGCCCATTCCCTGTAAGTAGTTTTTGTAATAGCGGTCAAATTGCGCGTCGTCTATATAGCGAAGTTCCTCTACGTCTTTCTCATCTAATGAATCAGACAATCTGGCCTGTTGGCGTAGGTAAGATTTTCGAGAGCTGTAAACAACGGTTTCAATATCAGCACGGTTTTGAGAGTGGGCCAGCCACGTAGGTATTAGCGGAGTGTATTGCGCTGGCTTGTCTTGTGTGAAAACCATATTCTTTAAAACGTGGAGATGATTAAACAGGTAATCTCCGCCCTGCCTTCTCTTTACTGGATCTTCACTAAGCATATATTCCAAAATATTCGCGAGCATTTTGGGTAGTCCAAGGGATGACGGCGTAATAACTTTACTGCCATAACGGCACGACTGTCCTGAAGCCAAAGCATACAGGGTGCTCGCCAGGCCTTGTTCATCAAAGCGTGGGCTGGAAAGTGCGCCATTAAGTTGCTCTTCTCCAATAAAATAAACATCACCAAGTCGGGCGTTGGTTTGATGCAGTTCACCCGACATTAAATCCATTACATTGTTACCTACATATTGCCCAGTGATGTCAGTCTGTGCGAACACTGAAGAGCCCCAATCAATCAATCCAACCGATTCATTTTCGGCATCCCAAACCAGATTCGAGGGCTTTATGTCTCCGTGCACAATGGGTTTAATTTCTCCATTTTCACTGTATTGGCGAAAACTGGATAAAAGTTCGCCGACCTGCACTGCAATTTTGACGATAATACGGGGCGAAAGTGGGCCTGTTTTCAAGCTGACTTTTTCTAGGTCTTCGCCAGGTGCGCGCCCCATAACCAAGATGGATTGTTTGCGTATTTGTTGATATTCAATAAACCGCGGCACAAACTCATGATTAACGTGAGAAAGCATAAAAGCTTCCTCTTCTAGTCTATCTTGCACATGCTGCGGCAACGTTATTCGCGAAAACTTAAATACCCGTGATTCACCGCTTGGTGCATTCCCTGCAAACGCAAAACCAAAGGCCCCTTTCCCTAAAAGTTCGATGTCACTGTAACCCAACCCTTCTAACTGTGAAATGCAAAGGTTTACCCAGTCTTTTAGTTTTTTCGCATCCGCATGGGATAGCAAATATATCGACTGCTCATCAGGTATATAGAAATGTTTTAGGCCTTTGAGTTGCGACATATTTTTTACTTCACATTTTTAGTGACTTTTTGAAACAGATTAATCAGCAGCGATACGCTTACCATTGTTAAACTGCACAGCAATCAATTATCTTCGTTTATCCAGGTAACATGCGCTGTAGCGTGATAACCCGTTTCATCAGCACCTAACATACCAACAACGCTTTCTAGCGCGCTCTCTAAATTAGCATCTAATTGCCAAGGCGGGTTTAACACGAATACGCCAGAACCATACATTCCAGCATCTGGGGTATTTTCTGCTACATGTATTTCTGCTTTAAAACAGGGTTTACCTAATGCTGCAAGCTTCTCGCACATAGCTTCACTTGCACCACTTTTGGCACCAGCCCTCTCTGACAATAGTGGATACCACACTACGATTTGTGCCTGCTGCCAGCGTTTAAATACCTGTTCCACACCCTTAATAAGGTCGCTATATTCATTCACGCGCTCATAAGGAGGGTCGATTAAAATAGCACCGCGATTGGGTTTAGGTGGCGTAAGTGCGCGAAGACCTTCATATCCGTCTCGTTTATGTACGTGGCTATTACGGGTGCGTAAACGGGACACGTTGTTGTCTAGTTTATCGAATTCCGCAGGATGAAGTTCCATTAGGTGTAAATTATCACTATCCCTTTTCGCTTTTGCGCTTATTGCAGGCGAGCCCGGATATTGCTGCTGCGCTAGAAATGGTTGGCACAACAATAGATAGTCGGCCAACAAATTTGGCAAGTCCTGAACGCCTTTATCATCTATAAGCAAACGAGATATACCCGTCTCATACTCTTTATTTTTTGATGACATGGCATCGGTTAGATCGTACGCGCCCGCGCCTGCGTGGGTGTCGAAAAGCGTAAAAGGTTTATCTTTTTTCTTTAATGCGTTGATAACGCCAATCCAACAAAGATGTTTGATGACATCAGCGTGGTTGCCCGCATGAAAGGCATGTTGATAACTAAGCACAAAACCTCAGTAAAATTTTCGTTTGTTTATAGTGCTCTATAATAACGTCAACGCGCTTTGAGGTATACAAAACAAAAAAGGGCCAATAGTTTTACTATTGGCCCTTTAAAAATATTGCTACTGCAAATCAAATTGCTTTGAATGATATCACTTAAGGTGCATCAACATTTTTTCCGGCTGAGTTAGGTAACTCATCCATAGATTATTAAATCGCACCATCGTCGCACCATCAATAATACGGTGGTCGCCAGACCAATTAACCGCCATGATATTTTGCGCGCTAACATTCCCTTCATCATCAAAACGCGGAAGTTTCTGCGTTTTACCGAGAGCAACAATAGCAGCTTCTGGCTTATTAATTACTGGCGTTGCGGTAATACCGCCTATTGCACCGATATTAGAGATACTAATCGTACCGCCTTTTAGGTGCTCGCCAGCCACGCGGCCCGCTCTGGCTTGTTCGATAATATCCTGCATTTGAACAGCAATATCTAACAGAGATAGGTCTTGAACACGCTTAATATTGGGTACAAGCAAACCAATTTTAGAGTCTACTGCAAAACCAATATTGTGATCTGCGAAGTAGCTTATCTCAGTGGCGTCTTCGTTAAGCTGACTGTTAATGACAGGGAACTCATTAAGTGCCAACGACATTGCTTTAACGAAAAACGGCATAAAGCTGAGTTTTACGTTCTTCGCTTCAAATTCAGGTTTAAGCAGCTTGCGTAGCGCCATCAGGTTGTCCATTACCAACTCGTCACTGACTGTGAAGTGCGGGATAGTATAGACCGAAGCCGACATTTGCTTCGCCATAGCTGCCTGAATACCGCGTACTTTTTCCGTTCTAACGCTGCCTTTAAGCACAGTGCTTGTGCTATTCAAATCACCTTTTTCTGCGGTAGATGAGCTTGGCGCAGAAGATGACGTATTTTGAGACGACGTGTCAACATTCGAATGTTGTAGATTCAACACGTCAGACTTAAGGATCCGCCCCTTTTTACCCGAGCCTTCCACAGTAGAAAGGTCGATATTCTTTTCTCTTGCAACACGTCTTACCGCGGGGCTAGCCAACACCTTACCTTCTATAGTGATAGGTGGCTCGTATTCACCGTCGCTGAATTTTGAAGGAGCAACTTGCGCTGATTGCTGACTTGCACCGTTTGTTTGCGTGTTCATTGAACTTTGAGATGCAACGCTTGAAGCGCTGTTGTTTACCGATGGTGATTCGTCATTAGTACCGCTAGTAGTTGTGACTTCACCGGCAACTTCTAACGCAAACAATGCACTATGCACTTTCGCTATATCGCCTTGCGCGTAATAAAGACGATGCACGGTACCTGCGTTTTTAGCGGGGATCTCTACCACTGCCTTGTCGGTCATCACTTCTACAACGGCTTGGTCTTCTTCTATTTCATCGCCTTCAGCTACATTCCATTTCACAATCTCACATTCAACTATACCCTCACCAATATCTGGTAGAATAAAGTCTTCAATGTGTTTGCCGTTTGAAGCGCTTGAAGAAGCACTGTCATTCGCTGTCGCTGTTTCAGACGCATTGTCTTTTACTTCCGCTTGCGCGTCTTCTTGTGTATCTGAGTTAGCGTCGGCATCATCTGGCGTCATAGAGAATAACGGTGCGTGCACTTTAGCAATATCGCCTACCGCGTAATGCAGTTTATTA
This sequence comes from Alteromonas sp. G4i13, assembly GCF_054960505.1. Classification (NCBI taxonomy): domain Bacteria; kingdom Pseudomonadati; phylum Pseudomonadota; class Gammaproteobacteria; order Alteromonadales; family Alteromonadaceae; genus Alteromonas; species Alteromonas sp. G4i13. The sequence goes on from NZ_JBHNYX010000003.1 coordinate 97,626, forward strand.
ACCACACCCGCATGCATTGCAGGAATTTGCACGGTAGCCTTGTCGGTCATTACTTCCGCGACAGGTTGATCTTCTTCTATATGCTCACCTTCAGAAACTAACCATTCCAGAAGTTCGCATTCAACTATACCTTCACCAATGTCCGGTAAGATAAATTCAATTGTCATTTCATCGTCCCCCGGCTTAGTAGTGAAGCGTACGTTTTATGGCTTCGTACGTCTTTGTTTCATCTGGCATATATTCTTTTTCGTGCGCCAAAGGATACGGCGTGTCTAAACCACACACTCTCGCAATAGGCGCTTCAAGATATAAGAAACAACGTTCCTGAATGCTCGCTGCGATTTCACTCGCAAAGCCACCCGTTAGCGGTGCTTCGTGGTTTATCAATAAGCGACCTGTTTTCATTACAGATTGCATAACCGTTTCAACGTCCCACGGTAATATGCTGCGTAAATCGATAATTTCACACGACACACCATCTTCAAGAGCCATTTCTGCGGCTTTTTGCAGAATTTCTATTTGCGCGCCCCACCCTAGTAACGTGATATCGGTACCTTCTTGAACAATATCTGCCTTACCTAATGGCAGTTCGTAATCTTCTTCAGGCACTTCCGATACCGAAGCGCGGTAAAGGCGTTTAGGCTCCATAAACAATACAGGGTTTTTATCGCGAATTGACGCAAGCAACAAACCTTTTGCCTGATAAGGGTCACGAGGGATAACAATCTTTAACCCTGGGCAGTGAGCGAAGAATGCCTCTGGTGATTGACTGTGGTAGTGGCCGCCTGCGATACCGCCACCATAAGGTGTACGAATTGTTAGCGTACCCACATCGAACTGACCGCCTGAACGGTAGCGCCATTTAGCCGTCTCATTCACAATTTGATCGAATGCAGGGAAAATGTAATCACCAAATTGAATTTCAGCAATAGGTACAGAGCCTTGTGAGGCCAAGCCGTTCGCGAAGCCAATAATGCCTTGTTCAGTAAGCGGCGTGTTAAAGCAACGCGCCTTACCAAATTTTTCTTGAAGGTGACTGGTTGCACGGAACACGCCACCAAAATGGCCCACGTCTTCACCAAAGACCATTACTTTCTCATCTTCGGTCATGGCTGTGATGAGTGCATTATTAATTGCTTGAAGTAGATTCATCTTAGCCATTATTTTACTCTCCCTGCTGTTTTAGGGTACATCTTAGGGTACTTCTTAATATGCGCTTTCAATTCACTGAGTTGTTCTTTTAAGTGCCAAGGTGCTGTGTCGTATACATCTTCGACAATGTCTTCAATGGCACATACGTCAGTCTTTTCACAACTCTTCATTGCTGCTAAAACGTCTTGTCTTGCTTTATCGACGCGCTTTTGGTTCTCAGCCTCGTCAAACCAGCCTTTGCTTTCTAACCATTTCGCCATACGAGCGATAGGGTCTTTTGCACGCCACTTATCTTCTTCTTCACGAGAGCGATAGCCTGTTGGGTCGTCTGACGTGGAGTGCGCCGCTAAGCGATAAGTCATGGCTTCAATAAGTACAGGACACTTTTCTTCAATGGCGATACGACGGGCTTCTTTAGTAGCTGCATAAATGGCTAACACATCGTTACCATCAACACGGATAGTTTTAATACCGTAACCTAAGCCACGCGAAGCAATGCCGTCACCCGCGAATTGCTCTTCTGCTGGTGTTGAAATGGCGTAGCCATTATTTCGGCAAAAGAAGATAACTGGGCAGTTTAAAACAGCGGCCATATTTAACCCTGCGTGGAAGTCTCCTTCAGACGCTGCACCTTCCCCGAAGTAACAGATAGTAACCACATCTTTACCCGACATTTTTTGACCATAGGCGTAACCAGATGCTTGAGGGATCTGTGTGCCTAGTGGTGAAGATATCGTCATGAAGTTAAGTGGCTTGTCACCATAATGGATAGGCATTTGACGTCCTTTGTTAGGATCGTCTTTATTGCTAAACATTTGGTTCATGAATTGTTCTGTGGTGTATCCGCGGTAGGCTAATGCGCCTTGCTCACGGTACTGAGACATGATCATGTCGTCGTCTGAGAGTGCTGCTGCACTTGCAACTGACGCCGCTTCTTCACCCGTGCTTGCCAAGTAAAAACTAATACGACCTTGGCGCTGTGCACCCACCATACGTTCATCCAATACTCGAATGTAATGCATGGTATTAAATATTTTTAATGCTTCTTCTTTGCTGAGGTCAGGTTCAACTGCTTTTTCAATGAGTTCACCTTCGGCAGAAAGGATTTGCAGCATTGGGATATCAACAACCCCTTTAGTAATAATTTCGACCTTATTTGTTGTTTTTACTTCGGCCAAATGATTTCTGTCTTTCACGTTTGTTCCCCTTAAATATGAGGGTTAATAGCGACTTATAGTGATAACAATATGCTAGTTGAGAAAATGCAGGAGCGTCCTACTTATTCATTGGCATTTTTTCAAATGGGTGAAATAGACATACTCAATTAGTCTAAATGAAAAGGATATTCGTCCTAAAAACGTAAACCCCATGTAAAAAATATGAAAACCGAGTAGGACAATCATTTCTCATTCACATCCAGTAATAGAGTTTCTAACGTTTCAAACGCTTATATATCCAATAATCTACTGCTTAGAACTTCAATGAAAAAAGGAAGTTATCTATGCAACGACTAATCGTCGTTAAATGTAACAAAATGTGTAAATTGTGTATTGCAGAAACACACGTTACAAAAAGAAAAAAAGTGTGCTAGTAATAGATAGTCACAGCGATAAGTTGCGTTTTAAAAAAGGCGAATGACCTTTTAAGCAAACAAAAAAATCGTTGGGCTCCAGGGAACTATTCACACGAGAATAATTATGAAAAAAACAATCCTTAGTACGGTTATTGCTACCGCATTAACAGGCTCAGCCTTTGGTGCACTAGCAATATCAAATCAATTATCTGGCCACAGCGTTGAACAACGTAACGCCATCGAAGCATCCTTCGACAAAAAGAATATTCTTGCAAATGCAATCCAAGCGGATAGTGATAGCGTACGTGTTATCGTACAACTTACTGACGTGCCTATGGCGCAATTCAGCGCAGTAAATCCAAGTGTAAGCAGCATGGCTGCCCACAAAGGTCAAAAGGTAAATTTCAAGTCAAATGCAGCGAAGGAATATCAATCTTTCCTTGAAGCTCAACAGCAATCGGTTATCCAGTCTATCAAGTCATTCGATAAGTCATTCAAAGCTGACATGTCTTACACAGCAGCATTTAATGGTTTTGCGGGTATCGTTTCAAAGAGTGCACTTGATAAGCTTTCCAGCCTTTCAACGGTAAAAGCGGTATACCCAGACTTAGTACACCATGCCCAAATGGACGCTAGTTTGGATCTGATCGGTGCAGTTCAAACGTGGGAACAGTTCGGCGGCAAGGAAAGCGCCGGTGCAGGCGTGAAAGTAGCGATCATCGATAGTGGTATTCGTCCAGAAAACCCTTTATTCAGTGGTGAAAATTTTACAGCACCTGATGCTGCGACACTTCCTACTGACGACTACTGTTCAGAAGTTCCTGATTTTTGTAACAATAAACTGATTGTTGCTCGCGCAGCAGACATCGTAGAAGGCTTCTCTGTTGTTGAAGAAGAATACGAGAGCCCGCTAGGATTCAATGGACACGGTACGCACGTAGCAGGTACAGCAGTAGGTAATTACGGGGTAATGGCAGAGCGCGATGGCGCAGAAGCTGAAATCTCTGGTGTTGCGCCAGCTGCTTATCTAATGGTTTACAAAGGTTTGTATGCCACACCAGCTAACCCTGCTTCTTCTAGCGGTGCTTCTTCAATGCTGCTTTCTATGCTTGAAGCTGCGCTTACAGATGGTGCTGACATTGTAAATAACTCGTGGGGTGGCGGTGCAGGTGGAAACCCTAACGGCTCAGTATATGAAGACGTACTTGAAGCCATGCACGATGCGGGCGTTGTTACCGTTTTTGCAGCGGGTAACGATGGTCCGGGTGCTGGCACTATTGGCTGTCCTGGTTGTTCAGAAGACGTAATAACGGTCGCAAATACAACAACAGGTCGTTTGTTCGCAAACGAGGTGACCGTTGAAGGCGATACCACTTTAGGTTCTATTCCGGCACTTTACTCAGTCGGCAACCCTGCCATTGTATTTGATAGCCCAATTACTGCACCTGTTGTTTATGCAGGCGAAGTAGATGCGGCAAACGTTGAAGGTTGTGATGCATTTGCTGCGGGCGCGTTCGATGGTGCAATTGCGCTTATCAGCCGTGGTACGTGTGGTTTCGTGACTAAAATTGAGAACGCAGAGGCAGCGGGAGCAACTGCTGTTCTTATTCATAACGTTGATGGACGCGGTGAAGCGCCAATATTAATGGGCGGCTTAAGTGAAGCTCAAACAATTCCATCACTTATGCTTCCTGCTACACCAGGTTTAGCGCTTGCTAACCTAGCTGAAACTACTGAAGAGTCGCTAAATGTAACTATCGGTAGCGATATTGTTCGCGTTGTTTCAGACAGCCTTGCTGACATCATGAATGAAAGCAGCTCTCGCGGTCCTAACGGCGACCCGACGTTCCTTAAGCCTAATATTGCTGCTCCTGGTACTCGCATCTTCTCTGGCGAATCACCGGATGCACCAGGACACGAAGACCAGAACTTCTCGTTCAAGAACGGTACTTCAATGGCATCGCCACACGTAGCTGGTGCAGCTGCACTTCTTAAGCAAATGCATCCTGATTGGACTGCACAGCAGATAAAGAGTGCGCTTGTTACTTCTTCAATTCGCGATATTTTGAAAGAAGATGCGTCTACCGCAGCAGACAACTTTGACATGGGTGCAGGTCGTTTAGATCTTCCTCGTGCAACAACGGTAGAGCTAACTTATAGCGATTTAAGCTTAGTAGACGGTAACTGCTACCTGAACTGCGAAATGTCTATCACTGTAACAAACACCAGCGATGAAGAAGTTACAGTCGATGCTACAGCAATGTTTAATGACTCAGCTATTTCTGCAACCGTTACACCTCAAATGGCAACCCTTGCAGCAGGTGCTTCAGCTGAAATTATGGTAGCAGTAGATGTAACAACAGCGTCTACAGGGTCATGGTCTTTCGGTGGTATTAATTGGGCAGACACTGACGACACAACAACCGATTACTTCATCCCAGTAGCTATCTATCCTATTAGCAGTGATGAACCATCATTGTTTGATAGCGATGTAAGCACGCAAGTAGCAGCTGAAGGTGAATTGGTAGTAACCGAAGCGTTTGCTACTAACACTGACGTAACTGGTATGATCAGCATCACGGGTGAAATTGACCACAAATATGCGATTAACCCTTCTACAATTTCTGCTGTTAAAAACGGAAACCAAGAGCCAGTAAGCTATGACGCTGACTCAGGTACCGTATATTGGGAAGGCGCACTTAACACTGCTTCTTTCTCGATGAACGCAGATACTACTATTGGTGACATACTTGAAGGTTTTGGACTTGACCGTTACGTACCAATGGCATCTATTGGTGTTGCGCCGCTAGAGTGCTCTGGTTCGTGTGATGACGCTTCAATTGAAGTAAGCCTACCTCGCACTATCACTTACTTAGGTAGCGAATACACAACCATGCAGATTTCATCTAATGGTTTTGTATCTTTAGGTACAAGCTCTGGCAACATTACTACACCGTTTGCAGAAGTATTGCCAAGCCTAAGTGAGCCAAACAATATTGTCGCACCTTATTGGACTGATTTTGACCTTGCGGGTGGCGGTGCAGGCGCTGGTAATATCTACGCAGTAAGCCTTACAACAGGTCACTTTGTTGTTGAGTGGGAAAACGCTCAAATTTGGAATGAAGATGGCACAAGCTTTAACTTCCAGTTGTGGTTTGAGTACGAAACAGGCAACGTAAACTTTGTATATGGTCCAATGGACTCACCTGTTTACGCAACGGTAGTTGGTGCCGAAAACATTTCAGGTAGCGTTGGTACAACATACGCTGCACTAACATCTGCGGGCCTTCAAGGTACCCTTCCAGTTGAAGGTGACGAATTTGTACTAACTGCTAATGCGGGTGACGAAGTTACTATCAGTTACGCAGGTACTGTTGTTCCATCTAGTGAGTATATGGACGACATGTTGTCAGTTAACGAAGATGCGTCGGTAACGGCTAACATTCTTGCTAACGAAATGGACAGCACAATCATCAATAAATTCACCATGGACTCTCTGTCTGGTGAGTTCCGTACGTTTACGCCTATCACTATTGATAAAGCGCCTCTTGATCCATCAACAGTTGTAATTTCTGGTGAGCCAGCAAATGGCACAGTAACTGTAAATGATGATGGAACAGTAACGTATGCACCAAATACTGACTTCTTCGGTGAAGATTCATTTACATACACCGTTCGTGTTGAAGGTACAATTGATGAAAACGAAGAGCCAGTTGAAGGTGAAATTGTTGGTGAAGGCACAGTAACTGTAGCGGTTGCAGGTGTGCAAGATGCTCCAGTTATTTCAATATCTGCTCCAACTAGCGTTGATGAAGGTCAGTCTTACACTGTAACTGCTTCTGCAACTGACGCAGACGGAGACGACGTGACTATCACCATTAACGGTGTAGAGCGCACTTCGTTCACTGATACAGCGCCTAGTAACGAACAGTCTAACCGTGTAACGGTTCAAGTAACGGCTTCAGATGGTATTGAAACTACTACAGAAAGCGTGACTATTCGCGTTAACGATAAGTCTGGTGGTTCAATGGGCTGGATTGCATTGCTTCTTGCTCCAGCAGTTTACCTACGTAGACGCATGAAACGTTCATAACGTTTTTTGATAAGAGAAAAAAGGCCGCAATTGCGGCCTTTTTTAATCGTCTTGAGAAAGTTGCTGTAAGTGCTGAGACATTCGCTTACTGGGTTGTACGCCAAGTTCTCTAAACTTTTCTATTTGCCTTACCAAGTTCCCTCTTCCACTGGTTAACTTATTCATTGCTTGTTCGTAGTTTGCGTGAGCGGTATCCATCGACTTACCTACTTTTTCCATATCCGTCACAAACCCAACGAACTTGTCATAAAGCTTTGCTGCTTGTTCCGCAATAAGCTGTGCGTTTTGATTTTGGTACTCATACTGCCAAATGTTATTAATAGTACGCAGTGCAACCAGTAAATTAGTTGGGCTAACCAACATGATATTGTGATTAAGTGCCATTGTGACTAAATCTGGTTCTTCTTCGACAGCAATCAGAAATGCAGGCTCAATGGGAATGAAAAGTAACACATAATCCAGTGTCTTTATGCCTTTCAGCGTTTGGTAGTCCTTCGCGCCTAAGCCTTTGATGTGCCCTTTTATAGAAGCCACATGTTGACTTAAAAATTGCGCTTTCTCAGCTTCATCATCACAGTTGTAATACCTTTCATAGGCCGCCAAACTTACTTTTGAATCTATGATCACATCTTTATCATTTGGCAAATGCACCACGACATCTGGTTGAAATCGCTTGCCGTTCTCTGATGTTGCTGACATTTGTGTTTCAAATTCATGACCCTCGCGTAAACCAGATTCTTTGAGTATCCGCTCAAGCACTACTTCGCCCCAGTTTCCTTGCTTTTTATTGTCACCTTTTAGTGCATTGGTCAGCGCTGCAGCTTCTTCCGTAATTTTCTGGTTGAGAGCCTTTAAACTTAGAATCTCTGTTTTAAGTGAGGCTCGCTCCTGCCCCTCACGTATGTGTTGTTCTGAGATTTGACGTTTAAAACCATCTAACTCGTTTTTGAATGGCGCCAAAACAGCTTCTATATTGTGTTTTGTTTGTTGCGTGTAACGCTGTTGCTTTTCTTCGAATATGCGATTTGCTAGATTTTCGAATTGCGTATGCAGACGTTGTTCAGATGCATTCATAGACGCAAGCTTATCTTCATGCGCAGCATGAAGCGCCTGAATTCTTGCTTGGTGCGCTTCGTTTTGTGCTTGAAGCTTGGCAATAGCAATACGCTCGCTATTCAAATCATTTTGTAGCTGCTCATTGATTTGCGAAAGCTGCGCTATCTTGGTGGCATTCGCCTGGCCTCGAATAAATGAATAAAGTGAAAAAGCACACACACTTACGAAGGCTATAAGAAAGGAAATGGGCTCGCTAGAAATAAGGTTAATTAACATAGTGCACGTTCATACTGTTATTTTGTACAGCACTATAAACAAAATCAGATAAATATACCAACTGGTATAAATTTAAAATGAAATTGGGGCAAAACGTCTAGCACGTAATCCTTTGAAAAAATGAAACTACACAAATCAAAACGGGTGCTATTGCACCCGTTTTTTATACTGTGATGAAAAACCTAATTAGCTTTCTTAAGCAGAACGGCTCACCTTAAGTTTTGTCTTCCTCTCTATTTAGATAGCGAGGCATCAAGCTCTTCAATTTTTGCTTTCCAAATGGCCGGACCATTTTTGTGAGCATTGGCCCCCGTACTGTCTACTGCAACGGTTACTGGCATGTCTTCTACGTCGAACTCGTAAATTGCTTCCATACCTAAGTCCTCGAATGCTACGACACGAGATTTCTTAATGGCTTTAGATACAAGGTACGCTGCACCTCCAACTGCCATTAGATAAACCGCTTTGTGTTTAGCAATTGAATCAACGGTTGCTGGACCACGCTCTGCCTTTCCAATCATGCCAATAAGGCCTGTTTTCTCTAGCATCATGTCAGTGAACTTATCCATACGGGTAGCCGTTGTCGGGCCAGCCGGACCAACCACTTCGTCACCTACAGCGTCAACAGGACCAACGTAATAGATAAAGCGGTTAGTTAGATCAACGCCCTCTGGTAAACCTTCACCATTTTCCATCATGGTTTGAATGCGCTTGTGAGCAGCATCACGACCGGTAAGCATCTTACCTGACAGCAGTACCGTTTCGCCTACTTTCCACTCTTGGATATCTTCTTTTGTTACTTCATCAAGGTTAACGCGGCGAGTGTTTTCGCTCACTTCCCAAGTTACTTCTGGCCAATCTTCTAATTTAGGTGGCGTAAGCTCCGCTGGACCCGAACCATCTAGATAAAAATGTGCGTGACGAGTCGCCGCACAGTTAGGGATCATTGCTACAGGTTTTGACGCAGCGTGAGTAGGTAGCGACTTAATCTTAACGTCAACAACGGTCGTTAAACCACCTAGGCCTTGTGCACCGATACCCAACTTATTTACGCGGTCAAAAATTTCTAAGCGAAGTTTTTCATCGGTAGTTTGCGGGCCGCGCTCTATAAGCTCTTGGATGTCTACTGGGTCCATAAGGCTTTCTTTTGCAAGTACCGCTGCTTTTTCAGCCGTACCGCCAATACCTATTCCCAGCATTCCTGGAGGGCACCAGCCTGCCCCCATCGTCGGCAAAGTTTTTACTACCCAGTCAGCAATATCATCGCTTGGGTTAAGCATTACCATTTTAGACTTGTTTTCAGAACCGCCGCCTTTAGCCGCGATCATCACTTCGATCTTTTCACCCGCTACCATGTCGATATGCACAACAGATGGCGTATTGTCTTTGGTGTTTTTGCGCGCACCGGCAGGGTCAGCAACGATAGAGGCGCGAAGTGGATTGTCTGGATTAAGGTATGCACGACGTGTACCTTCATCAACCATTTCTTGAACGGTCATGTCAGTTTTATCCCATGTCACACCCATACCAACTTTAACAAAACAGGTTACGATCCCCGTGTCTTGACACAAAGGGCGTTTACCCTCTGCAGACATGCGTGAGTTGATAAGAATTTGCGCCATCGCGTCTTTCGCGGCTTGGCTCTTTTCCTTTTTATAGGCTTCTTCTACGGCTTTAACGTAATCGAGCGGGTGATAATAAGAAATAAATTGCAGGGCATCTTCAATGCTGTCAATGAAGTCTTGTTGACGGATAACGGTCATGACATCCTCTTTTTATTTGGCTTTCGTGGTCTTAGCTAGCTAAAAAAGCGTATACTAGCGCATCTGAAGACAACGCACCATGTAAAACCATGTGCTTGTGGCTAATTCCAGTCATTTTTAAAAACTATGCTGAAGGGATATCTGAAAAAGCAGCCTAATGTGATCGGTTATTAGCCCTTATTTGTTAACGCCAGTTAAAAATAGAAGGAAGTTTGTGCTTAATTCAAGCACCAAACGCCCACGATAAAAAGAAGTACAGAAAACACCTATGTCACACGCAGATACTATTCACGTTCATGTTTCCCGTTTCACTGCAGAGGAATTAGCCGATAAATTAGCGCTAAATTGTGACGAGATCACAGCCGTTTTCAATGCACTTTTTAAGCGAGTCTCTACACACCCATATTCCCTTTTACTAGATACTTCCGGTTCGTCGAAAAGTGAAGGACGCTTCAATATTATGGCATTTTCACCTTCCGCAGTTATCGAAGCAAAAGGTGATAAGGTTCAACTCATCGAACTAAACACTTCAAAGCGTCAGCAATTGACATTGACCCCCTTTGAAGCGGTGCAATCACACTTACATGCGCGCGTTTCAAATGTGGAGATACATGCCAGTGTAAATACAGCGCACCTCCCTTTTATTATCGGTGTGGCTGGTATGGCAGGCTATGATACTGGGCGCTTTTATGAAACCATGCCAAGCATCGCCAAAGATGACTACGAAACCCCTGATTTCGCGGTTGGCCTTTATCTTCGTTCACTTATTGAAGATACAAAAACAGGTTATATCTATTATTGCTCCGTTGACAGTCAACCGCTGACTCAGTTTTTTTCTTCGTTCAACGACGAAACACCTGAGCCAAATTTCAAGTTAACGTCGCGGTTCGAATCAAATTTGTCTAAAACGGAATACGAAGCTTGTTTGGATAAAATACACGCCTATTTGCGTGCCGGTGATTGCTACCAAGTAAATATGGCGCAACGTTTTAGCGCGGCGTTTGAAGGGAATATGTGGCAAGCATATTGTGAGCTACGCAATCAAAATCAAGCGCCATTTTCAGCTTTTTATAACCTTCCCCAAGGCTGTATTGCTTCCATTTCACCAGAACGCTTTCTACGCGTTAAAGATGGGGTTGTAGAAACAAAACCGATAAAGGGTACACGCCCGCGATTTGAAGACAAAGAAGAAGATGCCGCTAGTGCTCAGAGCTTGCTCTCAGCAGAAAAAGACCGTGCAGAAAATCTCATGATTGTAGATCTGCTGCGCAACGATATTTCAAAGCACTGCAAACCTCACTCGGTGAACGTACCAGCACTCTTTGCTCTTGAAAGTTATCAGGCTGTGCACCATTTAGTAAGTACAGTAACTGGTGAATTGAATGAATCTTCTTCGCCTTTATCGCTTCTGGCATCAGCATTTCCTGGGGGGTCAATAACTGGGGCACCGAAAATCCGCGCGATGGAAGTTATCGATGAGCTAGAGCCTCACCGCCGGAATATCTACTGTGGCAGCGTGTTCTATATGGGTTTTCGTGAAGACATGGATTCAAGTATTTGTATTAGAACCGTATTGGCAGAGAACCGTCGATTACATTGCTGGGCCGGTGGTGGTATTGTGCTTGATTCTGTTTCTAGCGAAGAATATCAAGAAACCCTAGATAAAGTGTCTAGAATACTGCCAGTACTTGAATCAATTAACCAATAGCACAGTATTTGTATGTGATGTGCTAGCACAAAGGTAAGCATATAGGTTGTAAGCAAATATCTATGACAAAGAACGAATTTCTATCACAGTTTCACCACTTAAGGCAGCCTCACACCGAGCCAGATTTTCCGTTGCGAAAAACAGGGCGCCCTGCGGCTGTACTTATCCCTCTGATAGATTATGGCAATTCGCTTCAACTACTGCTTACCGAAAGAGCGCACCACCTCAAGCATCATCCAGGTCAAATCAGTTTTCCAGGCGGAGCGGTCGACGAAGCTGACAACTCTTTTTTTGACGCGGCACTTAGAGAAGCTGAAGAAGAAGTTGGTTTACCCGCTACTCACGTAGACGTAGTAGGAATGTTGCCTAGATACCGAACAATCAGCGGATATGAAATTGCGCCAGTGGTTGGCTTTGTAAATCCTGACTTTACCCTGATTATTGACAAAAATGAGGTAGAAAGCGCTTTTGAAGTGCCTCTCGCACATGTTTTAGACAGAAGAAATCATTTAGTTCACACGACGCATCGCGATAAAAAGGCATTTCCAATTTACTTTATCCCATGGAAAAACCGTATGATATGGGGCGCAACGGCGGCAATGCTACGCAACCTATCTCATCATATTCATCCTTAGCCTTTGTATTTGCTTATCCGCTCTTGTGTGTACTATAAATTAAACTTTACAGCTTATTAGCAAAACTAATCCCTTTATTAGCTTTTCTGTATTGTGGTTTTTCCGTGGTGGATGCATGATCTTACTATTACTTTGTTTTAATTTTGAAAGTTTATGATCAGTGTATTTGATATGTTCAGCGTGGGCATTGGCCCATCGAGTTCGCACACCGTAGGACCAATGAAAGCAGGCGCCGAGTTTGTCACCGAACTCGCTCAGGAAGCTACGCTTTTTGATTCAGTGGATAGCGTGAAAGTTGAACTGTTTGGGTCATTAGGCCAAACCGGTATCGGCCACGGAACAGGAAAAGCTGTTATCCTCGGTTTACTAGGAGAACTTCCAGACGTTGTCGATGTGGACAGCATCGAGACTAAACTTGAAGAAATACGCAACACGGAAAAGCTTTGCCTTAATGGCCAGAAATTAGTGCGCTTTCCTAACAAAAACGCCATTGTTTTTCATCGCCGTAAAACGCTCCCCAAACACGCTAATGCCTTATCGTTTTATGCGTACGCGAAAGATGAGCTTGTAAAACAGCAAACTTATTACAGTATTGGCGGTGGTTTTATCATAAAAGACGAAGACTTCGATGCGACCAAAGCGCATGCGGCCAGCCTGCAAGCATCAGTACCCTTCCCTTTTAAAACGGCCGGTGACCTTCTTGCTCTGTGTAAAACTAACGGCTTAAGCATTAGTTCACTGATGCTACGTAACGAATCAACTTTCAGGCTCAAGCACGAAGTGAAGCAACAGCTACACAACATTTGGTTAGTAATGAAAGCTTGTATTCAACGAGGTATCGAAAGCGAAGGTATTTTACCTGGCGGGCTTAAAGTAGTTCGCCGCGCACCTGGACTATACCGTCGACTTCAAACTGAACACACAAACGACCCTATGCAGACTATGGATTGGGTTAACTTGTTTGCTTTAGCTGTAAACGAAGAAAATGCAGCTGGCGGCCGTGTTGTAACTGCACCTACAAATGGTGCAGCGGGTATCATTCCGGCTGTTCTACAGTACGTAGATAAGTTTATTCGACCTGTTGATGAAGAAGTAGCAAGTCGATTCCTGCTTACCGCAGGCGCTATTGGTATTCTCTATAAAGAGAATGCGTCAATCTCAGGTGCTGAAGTAGGTTGCCAAGGAGAAGTAGGCGTCGCTTGTTCAATGGCTGCAGGCGCGTTAGCTGAAATTATGGGGGGCACAGCTGCCTCGGTAGAGAACGCTGCGGAAATCGGTATGGAGCACAACCTCGGCCTTACTTGTGATCCCGTGGGTGGCTTGGTTCAGGTTCCGTGCATTGAGCGAAATGCCATGGGTGCAATCAAAGCCATTAATGCTTCTCGTCTTGCACTGCGCGGAACCGGTGAGCAAAAAGTATCGCTAGATAAGGTTATTAAAACCATGCGCGATACCGGTAATGATATGAAGACTAAATATAAAGAAACGGCGAGAGGTGGACTCGCGGTAAATATTATCGAATGTTAGCACCTCGTTCTAACTAGACAATGTATGGAATGAAAAAAGGGGCAATTAGCCCCTTTTTAATGAACGTTTTCAACAAGCGCTACGTTTACTTTACTGGAAGCGTCACGCCTTTAAACATTTTTTCCACTTCTTCGTTATTTTTCAGCATCATAGCTTTCTCAACCTTGTCCTTGGTCAGATGAGGCGCAAAACGCTCAATGAAGTCGTACATATAACTTCTTAAGAACGACCCCTTCCTAAATCCAATTTTCGTCGTGCTGTAATCGAACAGGTGACTTGCATCTATCTTCACAAGATCATCATCTAATTCTTCGCTTACCGCCATCGACGCAATAACACCAATACCGACACCTAAGCGAACATAGGTTTTAATAACGTCGGCATCTGTTGCGGTAAACACGATTTTAGGTGTTAGCCCTGCTCTTTCAAACGCTTGGTCTAATTCAGAGCGCCCGGTGAAACCGAAAACATAAGTAACCAACGGATATTTGGCAATGTCTGAAATATCGATAGTGCCCTTTTTCGACAAGGGATGGTCTTTGTTTACTATTACACTGCGATTCCAGTGATAACAAGGAAGCATGACCAAATCGTTGTACAAGTGAAGAGCCTCGGTAGCGATAGCAAAATCGGCTTCCCCTTTTGCAGCCAGGTCGCTAATTTGAGACGGCGTGCCCTGATGCATGTGTAATGACACTTTTGGATACTTGCTCATGAAACCCTGAATAACATCAGGTAATGCATAACGGGCTTGCGTATGCGTAGTCGCAATATTAAGTTTACCTTGATCTGGAAGCGTGTGCTCCCTTGCTACCGCTTTAATACTCTCTACTTTGGCTAGTATTTCACGAGCTATATTGATTACATCATTACCGGCGTCTGTCACGTGTGTTAAATGCTTACCGCTACGGCCAAAAATCTGAACACCTAGTTCATCTTCCAACATGCGAACTTGTTTGCTGATACCCGGCTGTGAGGTATATAAACTCTCTGCTGTTGCTGACACGTTCAAATTGTTATTGAGGACTTCTACGATATACCGTAGTTGCTGTAGCTTCATATTTTACACCGTTTAATGCGATAGACTGACACTGTACTCCCTCCGTTATAACCAAAACCACCTTTTTTTACTAGTTGCTATTACGAAATTGGCATTATAAAGTTGAAAATAATTGAATTTTTACATTTTCGAGTGGGATTTATTCGCCTTTGTCCGATTTCTTCTACATTATGGGTAGGTGATTAAAAAGCACGGTGTTAGATAGATAATGAGTAGCAGTAAACAAGTTACATCCACAATTGATTTTTCATCGGTGTTGGCAGCTGCTGTGCACGATATGAAAAATTCACTTTTTCTCCTTATTCAATCTATTGAAACACTCAGCGACGCCCTTTCTCCTCACGACGAGAAAGCTAGAGAGCAGGTTGCGAGTGTTCATTATGAAGCATCTAGGCTCAACACCAATCTTGTTCAAGTACTCTCTTTGTACAGGGCTGAATTAGAAAGTTTACCCATTACCGTTGACGAAAGTTTCATCAAAGATTTGGTTGAAGATGTTGTTGGCTCTAATGCGTTATATGTATCTCAGAAAAATATTGATATAAGCATCGCTATCGAAGATGACCTTAGCTGGTACTTAGACAGTGAGTTAATTTATTTGTTATTAAACGATGTAATCATTAACGCAATGCGCTATGGAACATCCAAAATAATAGTAAGTGCCAAGGCAGACGAGAACGACTTCATGACCATTAAAATAGAGGATGATGGTCGTGGCTATCCCGAAGCGATGTTAACCAAAAGCCACGAAGAGCTCTGTGACTTTGAGTTAAGCCAAGGAAGAACGGGGTTGGGGTTATTTTTTGCGAAGTTAATTGCAAACGCACATTCTCAAGGAGATAAAGTGGGCTCAATTGCCCTTTCCAACGGCGGGAGTCTCGGTGGAAGTGTATTTGAAGTAAAAATACCGTAAGATTGACCGATAACATTAAGTAATACAAAAAGTAACGCTCGTACGTAGTAATACGTTAACGTTATAAAAAATAAAAAACAGACGGAAACACACGCATGTACGTGATTATTATTATATTAATTGTTGTTTTGCTAATCGCAGCTATCTTTATCAATGCAATGCAACAACATCGTCAAAAGCAAGAGGCTGAGCGCAGAACTGAACTTGCGAAACAGCGTACTATTGTCGACGAAACTGAGAACGTTATTGCCGCCTGTGTAAACATGCCTGTTTCTTCGCGCATTATGGGCATACTTCACAATCGTATTCTAAATGCCTTAAAAGCAATGAACGATTTATCGAGTACATCTGAACTAAAACAGCGTATCTCAAGCAGTGAGCAAGCAACCGCCGCTGCTCTTTCGGACAATAGCGGCATCACTAACGATTTCGCGTTACCCGACAACGACAAAATGATCATTCAATATATTCAGGCCGTTAAGAAACTGCGCATTATTCTTCGTTCAGAACATAGTAAAGGGCAAATTGATTCTAAAGTATTCATGGATGAAGATAAGCAGCTTGAACGCTTGCAGGTAAAAGTAAATGTAGAAACATTGATTAAGCGCGGCCGCGCTGCACTTCAAACTAATATGCTTGGGTCAGCCAGACAGTATTTTGAAAAGGCGAAAAACGCACTAGAAAATCAAAATCCCCAAGACGAATACTCAATGTCTAAACTTGCTACACTTAACGAGTGGTTACACGAAATCCAAAGCAACCTTAAGAGCGTGAACGAAAAAGATCGCGCCAAGAAGCAAGAAGAAGAAAGAGACGAATTAGACGAGTTGTTCGCACCTAAGAAAAAGTGGTAGGTAGAACCTTTTCTTAGAAACTATAAAGCGCATTATTTCACTCATAATGCGCTACGGCCATGTCCCACATAGAATGAGCCGGCAGCGATAACCCTTTTCGCGCATTTCGAATTATTCCAATATTTTTCACCAGAGGCATGTCACTAATTTCTTTTGTTACTAGCCCCAATCCCTCCATTTGCGCTTTACAAATCGCCGGCATAATAGATATACCTAAACCATTTAGAATAAGCTTTCCTAGTGTAGATAGCTGCCCCGTTTCCGCGATTATATTTAGCTCACCATATTGTGCTAGCTTAGTTTGAGTCCAGTGGCGTACCGCAGATCCCCTATTCATCATTACCAATGGAAGTTTTAGACAGTCCTGCCAATGCAACTTCTCCCCTAAATGGGCTGATTGTGCTTTGTTGGTCACAACAACAAACTCATCAGCAAAAAGGCTTTTAAACACTAAACCATCTTTGCGCTCTGGCTCAAACGAGAACCCAATCTCGCTGCGGCCAGTAGTAACTTCATGAATTACCTGTTCCATTACTACATCGACAATTCGTAAGTTTACGTTTGGAATTCGTTGATGAAATACTGACAAGATATTCGGTAAATGAGACTCGGCAAATGACGGCATAGCGCAAATGGTAAGCTGCCCTTTCGCCATAGCAAACAAATTTTGAATATCAGAAAAAGTATTGTCCCAGTCGTGCAGTAGCCTCAAAGCATTTGGAAACAACACCTCTCCTTCTGGTGTTAGGCTTACATTGCGTGTATTGCGTTGGAATAACTTACCGCCTAACTGCTCTTCCATTTTTTTAATAGCCGATGACAAAGCTGGCTGTGTTAAATGTAGATTTACCGCGGCTTCAGCAAAGGTTGATGACTTGGCCACTTCTACAAACGCTTTTATTTGACGGTATGAAACATCCATAAACTTTTCAACTGATCTTGACGATTAATAAATAGTTTTTATTAATCGTAAGATTAATTCGATTTTACAAATGAAGCAACAATGTCGATACTTATTTTTAACAAATGCATTGGAGATAGAGAATGGCGGGATTTAACAAAGTTGTATCCTCATACGAAGAAGCAATGGCTGGTCTTGAAAATGGTATGACAGTTATTGCGGGCGGTTTCGGGTTGTGCGGTATACCCGAAGGACTAATAGGCCAAATTAAGAATATGGGCGTATCTGGACTTACTGTAGTTTCTAATAACTGCGGTGTAGATGGATTTGGCTTGGGTCTTTTACTAGAAGACAAACAAATAGCAAAAATGGTGTCTTCTTATGTAGGTGAAAATGCCCTGTTTGAAAAACAACTGCTTAACGGTGAGCTGGAAGTTGAGCTTACACCTCAAGGAACGCTGGCGGAAAAAATGCGCGCTGGTGGTGCTGGCATTCCTGCCTTCTACACTGCCACAGGTTATGGTACGCCTGTTGGTGAAGGAAAAGAAGTCAAAGAATTCAACGGTCGCCCTTATATTCTTGAACATGCTATTACTGGCGACTTTGCCATTGTAAAAGCATGGAAAGCAGATACTTACGGAAACTGTATTTATCGCCATACAGCACAAAACTTTAATCCTATGGCCGCTACTGCAGGTAAAATCACTGTGGTAGAAGCAGAGGAAATTGTAGAGCCTGGTGAATTGAACCCTAGCGAGATCCACACTCCCGGGATTTATGTTGACCGTGTTATTCAAGGTTCATTTGTAAAACGTATTGAACGCCGTGTAGTTTGCAAGGAGTCAGTGTAATGCTTAGTAGAGAACAAATCGCAATGCGCGTCGCTCAAGAGTTTAAAGATGGCGATTACGTCAATTTAGGCATAGGTATCCCTACCCTTGCAGCTAACTATGTGCCAAACGACATCAGTGTGATGCTACAGTCAGAAAACGGTCTTTTGGGTATGGGACGCTACCCGACTGAAAATGAAATTGACGCTGATATGATAAACGCTGGTAAAGAAACGGTAACGGCTATCACGGGCGCATCTATTTTTAGTAGCGCTGAGAGCTTTGCCATGATCCGCGGCGGCCACGTTGATTTTACTGTACTTGGCGCATTTGAGGTTGATGTATCGGGTAATATTGCCTCTTGGATGATACCGGGCAAACTCGTTAAAGGCATGGGCGGCGCTATGGACTTAGTTGCTGGAGCAAAGAACATAATTGTTACTATGACCCATACCGACAAACACGGTAACCCAAAACTACTTGGCGAATGCACCTTACCGTTAACCGGTGTGAACTGTATTACGCGCATTATTACCGACTTAGCAGTGCTGAGTGTTGAAGACGGTGCATTTGTGCTTCAAGAACGCGCCCCGGGCGTCAGCGTAGACGAAATTAAAGAGAAAACGGGCGGAAAGCTTGTTGTTCCTGAAAATGTACCTGAAATGCAGTTTTAAACTCTACGTTTAATTGTGCTTTTCATTTAATCGTGCTTCGCAATGTCGCGCTTATCATTCAGCATTTATGCTCTTGTGGTAAGCGCGCGCCATTGGGTTAACTCACATTTTTGCTTTAACTTTATATTCTTCGTTGAGTAACGATTGTTACAAGCACTTGCCTTCAGTCTGCAAACTCATAAGCCTTTCCAATAAACCTTTAAATGCACCGTGCATTAAGGGATAATGCGCCCGAATGTCATTTTAAAAAGGCTATACCTTCTTGCTAGTTACTGATTTACCTGTTCACCACAAAATTATTTCAAAGCTCGAAACGAAAAACATTTCGACGCTAACCGAAATTCAAGAACGCACTATGCTGCCAGCTATTCAGGGCAAAGATATTATTGCGTCATCAAAAACGGGGTCAGGTAAAACCTTCGCCTTTTTAGTGCCAGCTATAAACAGGCTAATGTCGCAAAAAGCCCTTAGTCGTCAAGACCCACGCGCACTTATTCTTGCGCCAACTCGAGAGCTAGCCAAACAAGTTTTCATTGAAGCTAAATCAATGTGTACCGGGCTAAATCTTACTTGTTCACTTATTGTGGGTGGTGAAAATTATAACGACCAAGTTAAAGCGCTTCGCCGTAACCCTCACATTATCGTTGGTACCGCTGGTCGTGTAGCCGACCATCTATTAGATAAAAGTGTGTATTTAAACGGTTTAGAGTTGCTTATCTTTGATGAAGCCGACCGAATGTTAGATTTAGGCTTCTCTGCTCAGCTTAAAATGATTAACGACTATGCTGATCACAGAAAGCGTCAAACTATGTTGTTTTCTGCCACGCTCGATAATATTGAGCTAAAGCATATGACAACGCAGTTAACCAAAGGCGCTGTCCGTGTAGCTGTAGGAGACTCAACCGCAGAGCATGGCGATATCGAACAGAAGTGCTTCTTTGCAGACAATGTTGATAACAAAGATCAAATTTTACAGTTTGAACTAGCCAATCGTACCTACAACCAAGCTATCGTATTTACAGCTACCCGTGAAGATACCGATAGAATTGCAGCACTGCTTAACGAACAAAACTTAGAAGCTATTGCGCTTCGTGGTGATATGCTACAAAGCCAACGCGCAGCAGTAATGAGTGCGTTTGCTCGTGGACAGCACAGTATTCTGGTTACTACCGACCTCGCCTCTCGTGGACTAGATCTATCAAAAGTAGGATTGGTGGTTAACTTTGACCTTCCTAAGAACGCGGATGAATACATTCACCGTATCGGCCGTACAGGCCGTGCTGGGCAAAAAGGCGAAGCATTCTCGTTAATTGGCCCTCGTGATTGGAACAGTTTCGAGGGGCTTAAGAATCACCTTCAATATGCGTTAGAGTGTTCACCGCATGACGAATTCTCGGCGTCTTTCAAAGGTTTTACGCCGAAGAAAAAAGTATCGAAACAATCAAATGCGAAAAGTGGTAAAAAGCGCGTAGCGAAACCAGCAAAACCTGGCACTAAAAAACGTGTCGATACCATGTCTGGAGAAGATATTGGTATGGTTCCTGTGAAACGAAAGCCAAGAAACACTCTGTCTGACGACGATGAATAAAACTCTATATCGTAGTTTGAACCATCACCGCCGCTAGTCACAATTCACTGTTGAATAGCGGTGTGTAACCTTTCACTTTGTTTTTAATCACATTTTCTTACGGCCCTTTGATGGAACACTTCGCCATCATATGCTCTACTACGCATATAGCAACAAGTCGGTCGTGCTGACTACACGCTTCAACTGTTTGTAACAAAGCGTGTAAGCGGCACACACTCCCCCTTTAAAATGGATTTTAACCACATGAAATTTATAAAGTTCGTATCGTTAGCCTTGTTTATAGTAATAGTCGTTGTGGCACTCTCCTATGAAAAAATAATAGCACGCGTATTGTTGCCGCAGTACATAGAGTGGGCACATCAAACAGATATGAAAGGCTTAAAAATAGGTCAACCGTTGAACGAACAAGAATTGGCGCTAGCAGCGGAGATAGGCATAAAACAGCCGATGAAAGTAAGAATTGTTTATGTAGATGAAGTGCCATATCCCTACGAAAACTTCGCGCTTAAAGTGTTTGGCGAAGCCGTTGGACTTGTTGGAGAAGGAATAATAAATAACGCACAAGTTTTCGGCTATTCGATTTATGCTCGTAAAGATTTCGAGCTTAATAGACCCAAGTTAGCCCACGAATTAGTGCATGTGTTACAGATTGAACGAGCCAGTTTAGATGAAGTTGTCACCCAACACTTTTTCGACATGGCTGAATACGGTTACGATAAAGCCCCACTAGAAGTAGAAGCGTCCGCAGCCAACAAAGTATACAGCGCTGATTGGTAATTTGTATTCACCGAGGATTGCTTTTTAGGGCGCCGGTGATTGTTTAGAGTAGCGTTTGTGTTAAAGGTTCGTTTGAGAGAAGATACTGACAAGCCTACTTTTATTCGACTACTTCCGTTTTGTGCTGTGAGTTCAATCGATGGATGCAACACACTGGTTAAATCTCTGTGCTGGTGTTTCATAGTCTAGCGTCTTTCTGGGTCTTTCGTTAAGTTGTCTTGCGACGCTACTGAGCTTTTGCTGACTATGTACTGACAAGTCAGTGCTTTTGGGGAAATATTGTCTAAGTAGCCTATTAGTGTTTTCATTTGAACCCCGTTGCCACGGAGAGTGAGGATCACACAGATACACTTTGATGTCAGTCGCCAGTGTAAACTGTTTGTGGTCTTTGATTTCCCGACCTCTATCCCACGTGAGTGATTTATACAATTCGCTTGGTAGCTTTTGGGCTTGTTTAATTAGCGCAGCAATAACAGTAGATGACTTACTATCTTCCACTTTGGCTAGCATTACATAACGAGAGTGGCGTTCAACGAGCGTTGCAATATAGCTATTCTTTGAACCACATATTAAGTCTCCTTCCCAATGCCCAGGCACAGCTCTATCTTCAACGGAAGCTGGGCGCTCGCTGATTGACAAGGCATCTGGAATTTGGCCTAAGCCTCTGCCTTTTAGCGTTGACGTGCGAGACTTTCGGACGGCTCTCTTCGTTCTCAAGCATCGTTGCAACTCTTTCTTCAACGCCCCTCGCGTCTGAATGAAGAGTGTTTTATAGATGGTTTCGTGAGACACGTACATTTCCTGATTATCGGGATATTGTCGCTTTAACCAACCCGCAATTTGTTGTGGTGACCATGCTCTTTTAAGCTTAACAGCTATAAGTTTACACAACTCTGGGGATCCGATTAACTTACATGGCTTAGGCCTTAATGCTTCGTCCAATGCTCGTTGCTCTGCTTTTACGGCACGGTAGTGCTTCAACCCACCATTTCTTTTTATCTCACGACTTATTGTAGATGGCGCTCTAGACAAACGTCTGGCAATTTCTCGAATAGATTGTTTACTGACTAAGCATCGTGATATCTCTTCTCTTTCATCAAGCGAGAGGGACTGTGGATGTCTTTTTCGTTCTGGTGGCCGGTACCCACCCGTTTGATAGATGGTTGGCATAATAGAAGAGTGAAAGCGGTCAAACATTCTAGCGATGTCATGTAGCGAATCACCTTGCTTATATCTGTCCCAAATTAGCGCTTTTTGCTCAGGTGAGTAATAAATACGTTTTCTTTGTTTCATAGCAACGTTCCTCCTCAAGTAAGGATAGCGTTGCATTCACCAGTTGAACTCAAGGCTCGAAGCCGACATTGAAGGCTATTCAAAGGAAGCTATATCTCACTCCCAACACGAATGGCCAAACTCAACACATAAAAAAACGAGTGCTTAAAAGCACTCGTTTTCAATTGGCTCTTTTACGTGGCCTAGCCCTCGTTTCCACGCTTAGCCTAGCGTGTCGAAAAGCCTCAGTCGACGATAAGTGTTACTAAGTTTAAACTTAGTATTCCCACCATCCTTCTTGCCACCACTCCAAAAACTCTTCAAAGTCGATGTAACCGTCATCGTTACTATCGATAAGCTTAAAGCCTTCTTGTACGTGGCTAGCTTTCGTTTTTGGTGAAATAACGGTTAGAAGCTCGATGAACTCCGGCAAATCGATTTGGCCGTTGCCATCACGATCGAAAAAGCTGAAGTCCTTTCTAATTTCTTCAATTTTAGATTCTGAAAGTTGAGTGCTCACTCGCATTCCTTATTTCAACTGCAATAAGCACGAGTGTAACGCCCTTCTTTCTAGCTGTCTACGCCTGATTTTCTTTTGCTTTAAGTGCGCGTAAACGTTGAGCTTCTGCTTTTTCCTGACGCTTTTGTTCCATGGTCAAACGCGCTTCCGTTCCTACATGCTCTTGTTGACGCTCTTTTGCCAGCTGAACCTGTTTTTCACGTTCTCTAAAGCGAGCAATTTGATCGTCGGTATGGGTACCAAAGCAGTGTGGGCAGCTTACACCCGGCTCATACTTATCACTCTGCTTGTCTTCTTCAGTAATTGGAAGTCTGCACGCGTAGCACTGCTCATAATGGCTTTTCTCTAAGTCATGGTTAACTGCAACGCGATTATCAAATACAAAGCAATCGCCTTCCCACAATGACTCTTCTTTCGGTACATCTTCAAGGTACTGTAGAATACCGCCTTCTAAGTGATAAACCTCGTCAAACCCCTGCTCTTTCAAGTAAGCCGTCGATTTTTCACAGCGAATACCACCGGTGCAGAACATAGCCACTTTTTTATTTTTTGACGGGTCGAGCTCTTTCGCTACGTATTCAGGAAACTCACGAAACGTTTCGGTTTTAGGGTCGATAGCGTGTTTGAACGTACCAATTTCAATTTCATAACCGTTTCGCGTGTCAATAACCGTAACATCTGGGTCGCTAATAAGTGCGTTCCAGTCTTTAGGTTTTACGTAAGTACCAACGGTTTTGCGAGGGTCAATACCCTCAACGCCCATGGTCACAATTTCTTTTTTCAGTTTTACCTTGGTGCGATAGAACGGCTGTTCATCGTGAAGAGATTCTTTGCAAGAAATAGGGTTAATACGCTCGTCGCTGTTTAAATAAGCAAGTAATGCGTCGATACCTTCGCGGGTACCAGAAACCGTACCGTTTATCCCTTCGTGGGCAAGAAGAAGTGTACCTTTAATGCCATTAGCTTCCATTGTTTCGAGAAGCGGTTGGCGGATTTCTTTGAAGTTTTCAAGCGCAACAAATTTATACATTGCGCATACAATATATTTAGACATATTTTAACCTTTGCTGATTGGAGCGTAAGACCAGTGCAAAAATGCGGCGCGCAATATAACAAAAAGGAATGATAAAAACTAGGGCGGATACGAATTAGCGCTCCTACGTCAACCCAAACTTAGCACGCAACAACGAATTGAAATGACTGCTATGCAATATTCTCAAAAGATGTGAGGTGTGACGAATTTTCTTGTTGTGAATGGTATTCTTTATCTTGTGATGAAAGGATATCGTATAGCAGCGTATTATCTTCCTTCACGGTGTTAGCGTATTCCTTTTTCAACCGCTTTTGTGTTGCCAAACTACAATTATCTACTACATCGTCGGGTAGACGTTTAGCATCATCAGTTTGTGATAGTGGAGAGGGATTCATACTTAAATATAATCTTGCTGCTGCATAGTCTTGAGATACTAACTCAGACAAAACGCGCATTCTGCCCCATTCGCTTTCATTAGCAGCTAGCGATGGCCTTCTATAATAATTTAACGATGCAAGCTTGGATTCGATGCTGCTTTTATCATCAGATTCTGACGCTACCGCTTCAATTTCAAATGGCTCGGCAACACTATGTTGCTGCATAGCAAGATATAAAGAGAACAACGCTCCCTGCGCAGATGCTTTAGCAAGCACACCACTGCGCTCCCAGTATATACTGGGGTCAATAGGTATTTGCTCACGAGCTTCGACAGTTTCTAGCGACATTCTTATTTACAACTTCATATGTATACTTATGTTTTCGGCAAGATAATGTTTTTCTTAAGCTTATTATCTAAAATTAGATATACTCCTATAAAGTAATCGCGCGCTCATTCATGGATTTGAAATGCAATTTAGCAACAAACAAGTACTGATTGTTGAAGACCAACGCCCTTTCCTTCTTTTATTAAAGGGGCTGATGCATTCGATGGGCGCATCTGATGTAGTTACGAAGTCATCTGCTGAACAAGCGGTATCACTATGTAAAAAGCATAAGTTTGATATTGTCATTTGTGATCTACACCTGGGAGCTGACAACAAAAATGGCTATGAGCTCATTGAAGAGTTGCGCACTCGAAGGCTTATCAGTCCCACATCGGTGTTCATTCTGATAAGCGCAGATAGCGCTCGACCGATAGTGTTGGGTAGTATTGAACGTAGACCCGATGATTTTTTAATTAAGCCCTTTTCTCAAGTTCAGCTGAAGTCTCGTATTGTTCGTGCGTGGCAAAAAAGACAGTTTCTCCAGCAAGCGTTTAGTCTCGTTGAACAGGGTGAAATAAACAGTGCGATCGACCATATCGAAGCGTTACTTGACGCCCCTTCCCACTATAAAGGTCACTGTGAACAGCTATTAGTCGAGCTATACTGGCGTATAAAGCAACCCGATAAAGCGCTAGATGTGTTACGTGACTACATTGACGGAAAACCCGTGCTGTGGGCACAAATAGCTATTGGAAAAACTTACTTGCTTTTAAAGGAATATGAGAAAGCGATTTCAATTGCCAAGAGAACGCTAAAGCGTAACCGGTTCAATGCAGACGCCCACGATATTCTTGCGCAAGCACACCAAGCCACCACAGCTGGCGACAAAGCACTTGATGCAATAAAAGAAGCAATAAAACTGTCACCCTACTCCTTACCCAGGCATTTCAAAGCCTGTGAAATAGGTCGGCAAAATGACGATTTAGTGCTGGCAGCGAGTTCAAGCCAAGCGATCTGGGATTTATCGAAACGAACCGTTCACAAAACAAGTTTACACTGGTGCGGTATTATCCGAAGCCTTTTAGATGTCGCAGAGTTTGCAGACGACAAGCGCCAGCGCAATAAGTATCAGCAAGAAGCATTACTAACTCTGCAAAGAGGAAAGTTTGATGAACATCTTCAAAAAATGGACAGAGATTTTGACGTAGATATATTTGGTACAATCGTCAACGCTAGAATTAGTGCTATTGACGGCAAGCTGATTGATGCCAAACGCCACTTAACAACGTCACAAACACTGCTTGACGATAAGTACACGGAAGTTCCTACCGCGTTTATTCCTGACAGTATTAACGTTATGTATAAACTGGGTGAGTTTGATGATGCGCTACAGTTGAATGCACTTTTAACTTCAAGACAGGATGAGCTCGACCAAAACAGTCTAAACATGCTTGATGCGCAAGCCCTCAATGCTCAGAAAAACTTAGCCAGTTATCAACAGTTCAACCGCGAAGGCATTCAACACTATCAGCAGCAAGATTACGAACGTGCTAAAGCTTCGTTTGCCCTTGCTCAAGGCTTTGCTCCTGTAAATACAGGGGTTGCGCTTAATCTATTACAGTGTCTTCTACAAATTGCAATCAAAGAAGATAAAGCCGAAATGAAACTCATTAATGAGTGTAAGCGGCTGTTTAAATTGATTGACGATATGTCACTTAAGGCGCCTTACAAAGAAAAATACACCAACCTTAGAGATGAACTCTCTAAATATATTGGCTTTTGAATTAGAAAACTGGTGAGCTATGAGATTGTTAGTTTTTTTACTGGTGGCAATTTTAATCGACGAGGTTAGCGCCAATGAACAGGCGCTAAGTCAGAACGAGTCTTTTGTACTAGCCGATGCTGGTATTCACAGAATGACATTTGAAGAGCTAAACAGTGGTGAAATATTTGTTATTCGCGGATTAAAAGTACCTAGCACACAGCAATTCGAGGGTAGTCAAGCTAACGAGAAACACCTCCCAAAACTCGTCAAAGTTAAAACTGGCAAATACTATCTAAAATCGATAACTCCAGCTTTTTCGAACATTGGGGTAAGACGTTTTAAAAAACCTGAATGCGATGGCTGCTTTTTCTCGCTTCAACCAAGCGCGGTTTCTTATCTGGGTAGGTGGAATATTGATTTAGAATACAAATCAAGGAATAAGGTAGAGTGGCATATACAGAGGCAGTATTCCTACGAGAACCTTAAAACATTAAAACAAAAAAACACTAAATTGACCGAACTTCCCCTTTTCGTTGCTAACGAAGAAGGTAAAGTTCTTAAAATCGATTGGAAGGAATTATAACTTAATACCTTATTTAGTACTGAGTGCTACCACCATAAGTCGGAGCTTTCTTCTTGTATTACGAGAAGACCAGTACTGTATCGACCGAGCTGAATGTGTACTGAGCCAAAGTATTACTAATTAATCCATAAAATTATCAACCGTTTCGATTAGCTCATCCACGTTTTCAATCAGTGTTTGACGCTGTTTCTCTGAAAGAGTTGAAAATATCTCGGCCAGTAGCGTTGCTGTCACAGTCATATTATGAGCACTACTTTGCTTGTACACATCGCTTTTATAATTATCCGGATTTTGCATTAGCGACACCAATTCTTGCTCAAACCTTTCGTTTTGCTTGCGCGAAACGAATAGCTTTCTTGCCGCATTTTGAATGTTTCTGCGATACTTTATCCAAGCGTCACCTGTAGAAATAAATTGTTGTGCGTAGGTGCTAACAATTTGTTTTTGCTCTTTACTTAGATCTCCAATACGCTCACTTATTGTTTCTTGTATTCGCTCAATTCTATCTTTAAGTCTCTCTGCTTCAGACTTTTCCAGCGCCTCTTGTCGCTCTTCCTCTTCTTCTTTATTGTCTTTTTCTAATGCCGCAAATAGGGTGACAACTTGTTCATCATCGAGTGTTTTAGCAATAGCCGCTAATTCAGGACTGACCTCGTCTCGTACGCGCTCCCAATGCGATCTAGCTAGCTCAAGGTTGTTATAAACAATACTCGAATTAAGGGTGTCATTCTGAATCTGCTTTTTTATATCCTCTAATTGCGCTTTATAACGAGTAAGTTCACTCTTCTTGTGCCAGCTCAACCAGTTTTGTAAATGCGCATCAAACTTCTCCTCTTGCTCATCTTTAAGCTCGATGTAGTCGTCCATGTACCAATACACCCACCAATCCAGGTTGTTATAGGCCAGCTTAGAACTGCATGAAGTAAGAAAAATAATAAAGACAACAACCAACAATGAACGCATAGTATTTCCTTTTTTTACGTTAGTTACGTCGTGACAAGCAAAAACGCTTATTGCTGTGTACTGAAAAATTGAATTTTACTTTGATATTACGCAATAAATATCCGCAATAGAGAACTTTACGTTGCACAGCCTTTACTCTACTTTAATGGCATTGCCTGTAAAAAGAAGGACTTTAATGTGTCAAAACGTGTCGCAATTTTAACCTCTGGTGGCGACGCCCCAGGTATGAATGCATGTATACGTGCCGCAATTATTGCGTGTCAGAAAGCTAATTTTACCTTACTTGGCTACAAGCACGGCTACAACGGATTACTACAGCAAGAGTTTATTCCTCTATCTCTTGATTCAACGCACAATCTTATCCAGCAAGGCGGCACCATACTACACAGCGCAAGGTGTAAAGAATTTAAAAATCGTGAAGGGCTTATCAAAGCGGCTGATAACTTGAGACAGGCCGAGATCGACACACTTATTGTAATCGGTGGTGACGGATCTTTTCGCGGCGCAGCAAAGTTGAGCGAACTATGGGATGGCCAGATTCTTGGTATTCCTGGAACAATTGATAACGATATAGCGGGCACTGATGCCACTATAGGCTACTTTACCGCAATAGATACCGCCATGAGTTCTATCGATAAAGTTCGTGATACAGCTGATGCGTTCGAACGTATTTTCCTTGTAGAAGTAATGGGTCGCAATGCTGGCTTTTTAGCATTAAATGGTGCCCTTTCCGCGGCGGCTGACTATGTGGTTGTTCCTGAGTTTTTTGAATCCGCTGAAACTGAAATCAAAAAGATCGTAAACCAGATCAAAGCACAGCGTGCTTTGAAAGGGCCCGTCAGTTTTATTGTTGTAGTAGCTGAAAACGTTTGGCCTAATGGCTTAACAGGATTAACCGAAGCTTTGCAGTATCACAATATCAACGACGTTAGGCCAGTAACCTTGGGACATGTCCAACGTGGCGGCTCGCCGGTAGCACAGGATCGACTACTCGCCACTACTCTTGGCGAATTCGCCATAAGCTTAGTAGGAAGCGACGTCACCAACATAATGGTTGGTGAAGTTAATCAGCGCCCTATTACCGTCCCCCTACCCAAAACTTGGGAAGAAACAAAGCCCCTCAATCAAGCCCGGGTTGACGCTATGCGTACCCTAATGAACGAAAGATACAGCTGCGACTAAGTAAGATGGTTCAAACGCTGTTTAACTTGAAAGATTTATAGATTGTAAAAACAAAAAAGGCGGTGCTTTATAATAAAACACCGCCTTTTAGTACTTCATGCTCAAGCTTGTTTACATCTTCATTGCCGCTTTCACTTTATCACGATGACTGCGACTCACTTTAAGTTCTGTATCATTTTGAAGTATTAAATGATATTCGCCACTAATATGGCTCACTAACTTTTTAACAAAACGGATATTAGCAATAGCTGAACGGTGCACTCGAACAAAGAACTGTGGGTTTAGTTCCTGCTCAAGTTCTTTCATGGTTTTGCGCATTATATGCATGCCATCCAGTGCGTGAACGCACATATAATCACCTGCAGCATCAATCCATTGAATGTCTTGAACGTTTACGCGCGTTACTTCTGAGCCATCTTTAATAGCCAATACATCTGGGTATGGATTGGTTTCAACCGGCTCACCATTAGCTAACTTGCGTAAAATCTCTTCGCAATCATCGCCAGTAAGTTCAGCAACAAGGCTTACCAATTTTTGTGACTGCTCATCTTGATGCTGAGTTGAGTAATATTCACGTACTTTGTTTAACGCCGCACCTAAGCGCTCGTCGTCTGCTGGCTTTAACAGATAATCTAAAGCATGCACGTCAAATGCTTTTATTGCGTAGCTGTCATAAGCAGTTACGAAAACGACCATGGGAATGGGCTGTTTCAGTTCGCGCAACTTGTGAATAACTTGAAAGCCGTTTAAGCCAGGCATTTGAATATCTAAAAACACCAAATCTGGACGATGTTGAGAAATGCTACTTACAGCCTCCAGGCCGTTCTGACACTCTGCAAGCACCTGCACATCATCATGACGCTCCAACCTGGCACGAAGGCCCTTGCGTGCTAAAGGTTCGTCGTCCACTACAATGGTTTTAATCACTTGCTTTGTCATGTTATACGTCCTTAACTTCATAGGGAATGCGTATTCTAACTCGCACGCCTGAAGGCTGATTGTGTTCTATAGAGAATGCAAAATTACGATGATAGAGGGATTGCAAACGCTCTTTTATATTGGCTAGGCCTACGCCGTTTTCTCGACTAAGTGTTCCGTCTTTGATATCTGCACCAGGGCCGTTATCGGCAACATCCATTAACAAATCATTGCCAAATGTACGTGCCGTAATCGCTATACGACCACCATTTTCCATCTTAGATATGGCGTGCTTTATTGAGTTTTCAATAATGGGCTGCAAGATCATGCTCGGCACAAGTGCACTTTCACACCCTTCATCGATGTCCCATAGCACTTCTAGACGATCGTCAAAACGTACCTTCTCTATCTCTAGATAGAGTCGTAATGCCTTTATTTCCTGACCTAGCGGTACTCGCTTTATCGGGTCGTTGTCTAATGAATAACGTAGAAAGTCACTCAAACGCGACACCATCGCTTCTGCTGTGTCGTTCTCTTTTAAAAGAATAAGGGTTGAGATAGCGTTAAGCGTATTAAAGAGAAAATGCGGGTTGAGTTGATAGCGCAACATCTTTATGTGAGCTTGGTGCGCCATGGTACTCGCCTTTAACGCGTTCTGCTTCTCTTTTTGAAGCATTTGAAAGTTCTTGATGCCAAAGTACACACCACTCCAACAACCCACCATTATTAGCGAGTTAATAGTGTTGGTAAAATACATATACCATTCGTCTGGGCGATATCCGTGCTTGTAGATTTCCCAGTAGTTAATGTTTTTTACCACGGCCCATAGCAAAGCAATTAAGTAGCACGACACAATCACTATGATGATCATGTTGAGCGGTGATTGCTTTCTTGCCCATCGATAGATGTAGCGAAGCGGAATGGTTAGCAACCATCCTGCATAAGCATTAAGCATGATGATGAAAACCCAAATGGGTCGAACATCATGGAGAAAAGATCCGATGTAATAAATTATTGCGAACCCTGCCCAGCCTGCACTGTGCAATGTCCAAAATAAACGTTCATTACTTTCTATTACACGCTGAAAGCGACTCACAATATTACCAATTTAAAAACTTATAAGAAGATTATACGCAAGCCTTGCCACGACCCAAGCGCCTTGGTCGTGCCCCTTATGCTTCTTGTCGCAGGGCAAAATCTTGAAATTAGACATGTTTTGGCTATATCAATTCGCTGATTAAGCTCAGTAACTGATATTCATTCTTTTCAGCCAGTGCACCCACCACCAGGCTGGGCCAACCAGCAAGAAGCGCAAATCGTCAAAAAACGAAGGCTTTTTGCCCTCGATATGATGGCCAATAAACTGCAAAATCCACATAACGACAAACAGTACAAGAGAAAATAACCATACTGAGATACTGAAGTGGTCTAGGGTATTAACTGCACCGAAACACAGTATAGTTAAGAGGGTCATTGCAGCCCCAATCGGACCAGACAACATAAAATAATAATACAATACGGGAACCGCTATGATATGCGCCCACGTTATATCGAACTGCGCTATCATTTCAGGTACCGGCAAACTCCAAAGCAAACCTATCATTACGAAATAGATGCTGGGTACGGCAATAGCATGGATGATAACGTTGGTCTTGTTTTGGTGGCTTTCACCGTACTGCATTAAAAGTCGCTCAATACTTCTCATGTAGATCCCCTTAGCCTGTTATTTTGATTATTATCTAAAGAGCACCCAACTATTGTTTTCCTACGTTAACAATGTGTGTCGGGACAACAGCGTTTTTATCAATTTTTCTTCACAGGTAAAGGCGAGCCCATAATAAACCACATCACTATCAAGCTTATGATTTTTAACTTTTGCAGTAAGCGCTACTTCTTTACCGTCCAACGAATAGTTTAGCTTAACCTCAGCTTCATCGAGCATTACCGGCCAATTTGGCTTGACCTGTAACGCTACTTTGCACCCTTTTTCACTTAAATCTATGATGATCCCCGTTACGTTTTCGTCACTGGGATAAACGTCAGCTTCTAACGTTACTGAAACGCCAAGTTGAGCACGCTTTACAGCGCGAAGCCCTATACTTTCAATACGTTTTGGGAAGGTTGTAATAAGTAAGCCTGATGGCTTTGAAAGCAATTTGAGTACTTTCACTTTAAACGCAATAACCTGGCCAGTATCGCCCTCAAGCACAGAACGCACCACGATATCGTTGCCAACAGTCAGAGCATCCCTAACGGTAATCCACTTCGCCGATGTTGGAATATGAAAAAGCAAACATTCATCAATAAGCATGCCTATGTAGTCAGTCTTCACACGCTTTGGCGCTGCAGGCATAGCAATTTGTAAATCTACTGTATCGCCGGGTACCAGCGTACGCAACGATTCCAAATTATCTTCGCTTAGTAAATTGCTTTGTATTTTTTCAGCCATTTGTATTTGTTATTGCTGGATTTAATGTCATTTAACTCAATGTACGCATCAAACAAAAA
This sequence comes from Alteromonas sp. G4i13, assembly GCF_054960505.1. Classification (NCBI taxonomy): domain Bacteria; kingdom Pseudomonadati; phylum Pseudomonadota; class Gammaproteobacteria; order Alteromonadales; family Alteromonadaceae; genus Alteromonas; species Alteromonas sp. G4i13. The sequence continues at coordinate 130,454 of NZ_JBHNYX010000003.1, forward strand.
CTTATCAATACTACGATTGAAAACCATGTTCAATAAACGTAAAAATTGCCTCTTAGTAGCAGGCAATCTATTGGGATTAACTCAATAGGTTGATATAGTTGAGGGATAGTTTTGCTTATCTTTTCGGACGTTTATGACCTCTGCTCTTCGCTATACGTTAACTATTTCCAATTGGCGTGCCCATCAATTTACTGTCGCGCTGCAAATACCTGAGCATTCTGGCTCATCAATTGAGCTTAGCCTTCCAAGCTGGATCCCGGGAAGCTACATGGTGCGCGATTTTGCAAAAAGCATTATCGAGCTAACTGCAAACACTTCTGAAGGTCATAGTACTGAAAATGTTGGCGATAGAAGCGTTTATAGCCTTTCGGTAACTAAGCTCGATAAACAAACTTGGCGTGTAGACACAGATGGAAAACCATGTACGGTCGTTTACTCGGTTTATGCCAACGACTTATCTATTCGCTCTGCTTTTATGAACGACCAATATGCGTTTATAAATGGAACCAGTGCGTTTCTAAACGTTTCCGGCTTCGAGAATGTGCCGTGTGAGGTGGACATTGAGCTGAACGACAGCGATTCTGCAACCTCGAATTGGAAGGCGTATACGTCAATGCCTTCTCGTTGTGAAAGTACAAGCCCGTCTCGGTGGCACTTCGTTGAAAAAAATTACGATGAGCTCATTGATCATCCCATTTATGTGGGCATTGCAGACACACACAGCTTTGAGGTTGACGGCATTACGTTTACGTTACTTTTCTCAGGTAACAACAATATTGATTATGAGCGCATAGCAAGTGACTTAACGCCAATTTGCAAGCACCACCTAGATTTGTTTGGTGCTCCACAACCTATTAATAACTACCTGTTTATGACGCTGCTTGCCGACAATGGGTTCGGCGGTTTAGAGCATAAGTATTCTACTGCCCTTCTTTACCCTCGCTTCGACCTTCCTCAAGTTGGTGAAAGTGAGAAAAAAACCGACAGCTACATTACGTTCTTAAGTCTGTGCAGCCATGAATTTTTCCACACATGGCATGTTAAGCGCATTAAACCTAGCGTAATGGTGAAACCAGACTTATCTCAAGAAACATACACGAATCAGCTGTGGATTTATGAAGGCTTTACCAGTTTCTATGATGACGTCACCCTTGCTAGAGCCGGCGTTATTGAACCACAGAAATACCTCGATATTGTTGCGCAAAATGTCAGTCGACTTTTGCAAAACGCTGGTCGCTTTAAACAAAGTGCAGCTGAAAGTAGTTTCGACGCATGGACAAAGTTTTATAAGCAAGACGCAAGCGCTACTAACAATATTGTCAGTTATTACACAAAGGGGGGCATTATCGCCCTTGGGTTAGATTTACTCCTTCGTAAGCAGTCAAACGAACAAGTGAATTTAGATACCTTGATGCAGTTATTGTGGAAACACTATGGCGTGGATGAAAAAGGTACGCCTGATGACGTGATCCAAAATCTATGTACAACGCATTTTGGCATTGATGTTTCAGAATACTTAAATCGCGTGGTGTATGGCACAGACGATGTAGAATTGGCTTCGTTAGTATCTGAAATGGGCGTTAACTATGCGGTTCGTGCTCGCGTGTCAGGTGAAGATAAAGGCGGTGCCTCCTCGCTGCCTGCTATTAAAAATCAGCTTGGCGCCACGTTAAAGCCAGCTACCTTCGGACTTACGGTAATACAGGTATTTGAGGGTCTTGCCGCAATGAAGGCAGGTGTTCTTTTAAACGATGTCATCATTGGGTTAGACGGTCATATCGTCAATGCCCAGAAGCTTCAGCGCCTATTAGATAATGCCCAAACGTCGCAGGTGGAGTTAACGCTTATTCGAGACGGGCGGCTTCTAACCCTGCCTCTTGAGGTTACTGAGGCAAGAAAAGAAATGGCTTATTTTGAAATCACTGATGAAGAAAAGCTTAATCAGTGGCTGGGGAAATAACATCGCTCCGTACGAAAAACTAAATAGGCGCTTTGAGGTTTTACCTGAAAGCGCCTTTTGCCATATGGTTGTTTAAGCGTAATCAAATTAATGACCTATGCGGACTAGTATTACTGTTCGGGCGACCCCGAAATAATAGTCTGTGGGTCTAAACGAGTTTTGCCCAAATTAATACGCCAATCCAGATGCGGACCTGTAGAGCGCCCTGTTGAACCTATTGTACCAATCTGCTCGCCTTGCTTAACGGTTTCACCCACTTCTACCGTTATAGTATCCATATGAAGAAACGTTGAAAACACGCGCATGCCGTGATCTAAAATCAGCGTGTTACCCGAATAGTAAAGGTCATCAGCCATTGTTACCACACCATCAACTGGGGCATACACAGGCGTGCCTGTTTCATTGGCAATGTCCAAACCATAATGCGGCCATTTCGGCACGCCATTTAGAATGCGCTGACTACCGTAAACACCGGAAATAACGCCTTTCGCAGGCCATTCAAACCGGGTGAATAATGCATCTAAATCAGTATTACCACTTCGCGCGTTAGCTACGTTGATATTGTCCTGCTTAATACGCGCCGTCACTTCTGCAGGCGGCGTAACCATTTTTTGCTCTAGCCCGTCAATTCGCTGAATGTTGTATTCGCGTTTTTCAAGAGTAATGTCTCGCTGCCACTTTTGGCCGTTGTCTAACTCTACAGCCAACGTTTGCTGAAGCGGCGCTTCCCGTTCAAAGCCAACCACAAATTTTCCGTCTTTATTGGTTTGAACGGTTTCGCCATTAAGCGTTACTTTGGCCCCAGCGGGAGCTTGCCCGCGCAGTAAGGCACCTTGCGTAAACTTACCGTTCAACACAACGTTTACTGGCTCTTGACTAGATAACACTTCGTTTTGGCCGTTTAACTCTACATCTGCATAAGCAAATGACATAGAGGCAACTGTGCTAATTGCCACTACACAACTTATTACAAGAGATGCTGAGCTATGCAATGCGTTTTTTGCAAGCGTGAATGCCATAGTTGTTTCCTTTCCCTATAACGAGCAGTAGTCGAATGTTAACCCTTTACTGTGGCGCCTTTACCTACGCCCTCATAAGCGATAACTTGGCAAACGCCATTAGGTGTGCGTTTCTTCTGCTCTTCAAGAAGATACTGCGCCAAACACTCGACTGTTGAGTCGGTTTCGATGACTTCACAATCTGACTTAGGAATTAATAGTTCAAAATAGCCCTGTGAGGACTCGTAAGCAAAACAGTAGTAATCCGCTTCATTTGGAACTTGACCTTTAAGCTTTCTGTCGCTGTACGCTATTTCGTCTTCACGGGTGGCTATATAGATGTCGGCCCAACGGTCAGCCCAGTATTGCTGACTTTCACTACACACTTTACCGTCAAGAATAATATCAATTCGCGAACGATGACCGTGTGCTATACGCTGGCAATTGCCATCGTGCTTTTTAAGCCCATGAGTATAGTGGTAATAAGGAGAGTTAATAACTTCTTCGCGCAAATGCAGCGTAATGTTTTCAACATTTTCAGGAAGGTGCGTCGCCAACACTTCTTTGAGGTAAACACCAACAGACTCCATGTTTATCTCGTCAGAGTAAACAAATGCATAGGCTTCAGCTGGGCAATGTAACATGATGCTGCGCCCATCAGTGCAGGTAAAACGGGTCTCAACCTGTTCAGAATCGTCATCGTGAATAACTTCTGAGCCGCTGTACTCAGCAGGCACTAGCAACTTGTGGTCAACATACTCGTCGATAAGTCGCTTTAAATTCTTTTTCACGTGACCAAAGTCTTGAACCATGCTCTCTTCGTTAAGTTCACCGTCCAAAATCACATCGACAATCCAGCTTTCTCCTACCATGCCGCGTTGAGGGCAAAGGTAAGAGAAGTCCATCACTGTCAAATCATTTACAAATAATTGCATAACACCCTTGAATCGAGTTTATTTTCTACTGACTAGTATACGTTTTTTATCTTCGCTTCGCAGCGACTAGTCCATTGAAGATTGGCGATTAAGCTGATCTTTTAAATTTGGTGGAATTCCGCGAATAGTTAGCGTATCCGTAGCCGGGTCGTAAAACACCCTGTCACCCATTAATTTGCGTTCGAAGCTTAGCGATATACCACCGCCCTGACCGGTAAACTTAGCGAGTTGTTTTAGCGCTGCCGGGTCTGGCTGAATTTCTTTCTCAAGCGGCACTTCCATAGATTGAGTAAAGGCAGAAAAGTTGCTGCTGGTTTCTTCATTTTGTGGAAGTCGGTTAGCCAGTTCATCTACCGATAGACTCTCGCCCGCATCAATCTTTTCTTTAAAGTACGATTTAACTTCTTCTCTATGCTGGTGCTGCTCTTGCGGGTCTAGTGACTCACTGGCTAGGTAGGCATCAACTGTAGAGATCAATTGTTTATTTTGCTGTTTGACATCAACCAGTTCTTCGCAGCCTACAAACTGCATGAAGAAGTCAGATACTTTTCGTCCCATTCTACCTTTAATGAAGCTAACGTAACGCTGCTGCTCTGGCTGAATGTCCAACTGAGTTAAATCGAATCGCACAGCTAGCTGCATTTTTGCCAAATCTAGGTGTTCACGAGCAGATAAGTCTAAAGAGTTTGTTACTTCAACGTGCGAACGTGTATTTAACAGTGCAATCATTAAATACTGTGTAGCTAAATACTCGTACTGGCAAAAAATGAGAAAGCCGGTTTCTACTGTACCCGTTTCTGCTAATGTACGAACTAAGCGGTTTGTCGCTGATACTGAAAACGCATGGAAAGCGTCCTCCACATTATCCCCCGCCGCTTTTTGAATATCCATGTATTGCTTAAGACCTTCCGCAAATTCAGCCACGTTCTCGGTGCTTTTTTGCGTAGTCTCTTCGCCTTCTTCGTTTTCCACTTTTGCTTCGCGAGTGACTTCCGTCACGAAGTGGCCAACCCCTTTTCCAGGTTTAGCATTGAAACTGTGGTTTATTTGATGGGCAAGAAGCTCGATTTCCGGAGTAACAGCTAAGCAGTTGTCACGTGGAATTGCTTCAATTTTCTCTTCTTTGTTTACAATCAAACGATGTACAACAAAGTGATGAATCAGTGCACTCATAGAGTATCGGGTGTCCTGTTGCTTAAAAAGTGTCAGAAATATCCAAAGAATTGCGGGATTTTAGAATGAATGATTGTACTCACTCAAACAACGATTATAATCATTTTACGTGTAAAACCATTCTTTTTATCAAAGAAATCATAAAAAAGAGGCGTAGCAATGCCCCAACAGAGCCGCTATAGCAACGACGAATTCGAAACGCTAATGAATAACGTTATTCTAACCCTTGAAGAAGGCGGTGCAAACCGCGATCTTTCACTTATGGTGTTAGGAAATGTCATTACGCACATTTTAAATACTCAGGTAGCCCCTGAAAATCGCGAAGCCATGGCAACGCAGTTTGCCGACGTACTCAAGAAAAGCGTTAAAAATAGCTAAGGGATTGCATGATACTTGCCGAATCACCTCGTCGCCAGCGTGTTACTAAACTGGTAAATTGGGGGCATTGGTTTGCCTTGGCGAACATTATCATCGCCATAGTTATTGCCTCGATTTTTGTTTTCTCATCACCTATGCCTGGCACAGGTGTCGGCACCTTGTATCTTCTAGCCAACTGGTTCGGTCATATTGGTTTTATGACCTTTTTTGGCTTTGTTATTTTTATCCTCCCCCTTTGTTACTTGGTTAATAACCCCAGAGTCATAAAGGTCAGCGCGTCTATTATTGCAGCTGTGGGGCTAGCGCTCTTGGCCTTCGATGCGTTGCTATTTAATCGCACAGGCTTTCATATTAGCTTTCACGCCGCGGATTTACTGCGCAGTGAAGCTCAGTCAACAATGGCGATAGAAAGCTGGCAACAGTGGGCATTTTTATTTCTTCTGTTTATCGTTTGGCTTGGCTTCCAGCTGGTCTTAGCCAATGCAATCTGGAAACGTGTTGAGCGTTTCACTCGTCATAAAGTAGGCATTCCTGTCACTACATTTTTTGTTAGCTGTTTCGTAACAAGTCACGCTATTCATGTGTGGGCTGATGCCAAGCTGTATCAACCTATCATTAAGCAGGACAACATGTTTCCGCTTTCTTACCCTGCTACCGCTAAGACTACAATGTCGCGTTATGGCTTGCTTGACTTAGCGGCTTATGAAGAGCGAAAGCAACTACAGTTTAATACCGACATCCACAATATTACTTACCCTGCTGAGCCGGTTTATTGCTCAATAGAGACAGATAAAAACCTAACCGTAATTGTGCAAGTTGACGGTGACAGCGCCATCGATTTGAGCACCATAAAAGGTAAAGCTCTCATTCAAGTTCCTAACTACTATTCCACGGCTAGTAGTACTGAAGGACTGATGATTTCAACCTTGTTTGGTGTGCCAGAGATTTATCAGGATGCATTGTCTAAAAAACGCCCAGTGCTGCTTGCCCTTCCACTGGGGTCGGGTATGCCTGTATCTATTCATAGCGATGTAGCGTTGCCGCTTCCGCAATTGTCTGGCTATTTACAGCCCCTTAGTAACAATCATGAAGGGCTGCACATTTCTTTTATGAAAGGCGCAGACATAAAAAGCTACGTGGAAAATACACTAGATAGAAAACACGACGTTATTATCGCGACTGGGTTTGGTAGCGAAGACGGTAAAGGGGTGTTGTACAGCACACTGAATATCCAAACTAAGCTGGCTAGTACTGAAGATTTGGCACCTACGATTTTAAACGCATTAGGCTGTAATGCACCGTCTACATTCTATTCAACCGGACAAAACTTATTGGCACCAGCACGACCTTGGTTAGTTAGCACGTCGGGCGAGCGTATTGTGGTATTCCACGAAAATAAACGCACTGACGTTCTGAGTAACGGTAGCTATGAAATAAGTGATTTAGCCACAGGGAAACGGAGTAAAGAGTCGTTAAATATCGACTTGCTGAGCCAGGCTATAAAGCACTTGTCTCGCTTTTCCACCCAGAACTAGTTTTTCTCTAATGCAGTGATAGCCAATGCTATCGCTGCTATCTATTTCCCGTATTCCCTTAGGTAACAACCGCTTAGAGGGTTACACGTAACCACTCACTAATATTTCAGACAGCCTCTTGACCTGAGATACACGGTGAGATGAGCTAATAGTAGTCAGCTGTTCAGCAGTAATGCGATTATCTGACAAAAAATAGCTCTTCGTTAACCCAGCGGCATTCGCAGCTTCGATGTCCCGCCAACTGTCGCCAATTAACACACTATTTGCTAAGTCTATATTTAGGTCTCTTGCGGCCTGGTTTAACATGCCAGGTAATGGTTTTCTGCATTTGCAGGCTATAGCATATTCGGCAACACTACCTTGCTCGTGATGTGGGCAGAAATATACAGGAATGTTTACAATATTGCGGGCGGAAAATTCTTTCTGGACCTGCTCCATTAAACCATGAAAGTCTTTTTCGCTGTAATATCCACGCGCTATTCCACTTTGGTTAGTAACAATAACCGGTAAAAAACCATTATTTTGGAATGTATGAATAATATCAAAGATACCCTCCACAAATTCAAAATCTTCATAGCTACCTACATAGCCGTGGTCAACATTAATTACGCCATCTCGGTCTAAAAACAACGCTTTTTGTTTGTTATCGACCATCGTCTTTCCTTGCCTGCTCTCCCTTACTTTGACCTTTTAACACTTTTTTATTTGTATCTTTTTTCCATAGTTGGATATGAAAGTCTGCGGTTACGCTATCTAGCGATGCGACGATAGTATCTATCTTGCCTTGTGGGAGCTTCCAGTAAAAAGGCGTCATCTTTATTAGCGCGAGAGCGTGGTCAGCGTCAGCAAACTTAATCGGAAATGAAAAGCATTCATTGTGAATGCGAGTAAAGCCTTCCCGGGGGGCATCACTAATTTGATGGTGCCTCGCATTGTCGTAAACCTGCTGCTTTAATTCAAATAAATGATTCGGCGCAGGGTCAACCGTAATAAGTATCCCTTGTTCTTTCAAAACTCTTACATACTCTTCATTACTGCCCGGCGCAAATACTTGCATTACTACGTTTTGCGTCTCGTTCTGAAGAGGTAATTCAAAGCTGCTTGCCACAACAAACTGAGCGTACTTAAACGCTTTAGCAGCCAAATCAACAGCAATTTTAGCTATGTCGCTGCCGGCACCTTTTACTGAAAAGCCATTACGTGAAAGCCCTTGAATCATCGCATCTAAATAGCTTCCTTCACCACAACCCGCGTCGTAAACAGAAACAGTTTGTTTGGTAGCGTTACCTGCAACATTATTCGCAGTACCAGTTTTAGTGAGGAAGTGTTCCACCAGCAAATGCATTTTGTCTTTCAATGGTTTGTAGGCGTTTAATTGATGAAACTCTCGTCTGGCTTTCACCATGTCTTTATCGTCACCGGGAAGTTTAGACTTTTTGAACTGAACAGGTAACAAGTTAACGTAGCCAGATTTTGCAATATCGAAGCTGTGATTATTGTTACAGCGTATAGGCGTAGAGTTTAACGAGATTGATGATTTACAAAGTGGGCAATGCCACATGATAACGTCTTTTCTGTTAAGAATTTGATATACAGGATATCAAAATCGATGCCTTAACGGCAATAATAGAGCACAAGTAGGCTTAAGACACACAGCGTACTTGTGCTAATTAGTTGCGCTGGGCAGGCTTTCGATTACGGAACTGCCTGCAATTATCATTTTACTACGCTCTTTAAAAAGTGAAGCTTTTACAACGCTGCTAACGGGTGGCTTTGTGCAGACCAAGGAGAACTAAAGAAGTGTTCGATCACGTCTTCAGGCACATCCTCAACCGTTTTGTACTTCCATTTAGGCGACATATCTTTGTCAATTAACAAAGCTCGTACACCCTCTTGAAACTCTCCGCTCTCACCGCAGCGACAAGACATATTTGCTTCCATTCGAAAGCAATCTGCCAGGGTCATTTCTGCTCCTTTTTGACATTGTTCATACACTAAATGCATAGTTATAGGAGACCCTTTAGCTAGGGTACTCTGTGCGCGTGAAAGCCATTTGTCTTCTTTCATGTCGGCACGCAAAATCGCATTCACTACTTCACTCACACTATCTGCGGCGCATAGGCTATTGATAAGTGGCATGTTTGGTTCTACATTGCTGCTAGGTGACAAATCTGGCTTTTTCAAGCTATCGATAATTGTCGTTACAGACCCTGCTAAGCTTTCGCTATCAGTTTCATTCCATGGATATTCGAGCAGAGAATTTAACAAATTACTTTTCTCTGAACTCGCGACTAACGCATCAGCGAGCCCAACGTAACGGGCATCGGTACCGTTCATCTGCCCACCTGTTAAGCCAAGAAACAAGCCAGATTTTCCTGGTAAGCGAGGCAGAAAATAGCTGCCCCCTACGTCGGGATATAAACCTATTGTGATTTCGGGCATAGCTAACCGCGAAGTTTCGGTCACTACGCGGTGACTTGCGCCGCAAAGAAGCCCCATTCCACCGCCCATCACAATGCCGCTAGCCCAAACAACAATAGGCTTACTGTAGTTATGAATGGTGTAATCTAACGTGTACTCGGTTTTAAAAAATGTTTCTAAAAATTGTGGTATTTGCCCGTTAGCTTCCACCATCGATTTGTACATAGAAACAATGTCACCACCCGCACAAAAGGCTTTTTCGCCCGCTGCATCAATCACCACAGCCACAATATCGTTGCGAGACTGCCATTGCTGAAGCGCGTCTAGCATAATGCCAGCCATTTCAAGATCTAAAGCGTTTAGCGCTTTAGGCTTATTAAGCGTCAAACGGCCTATTGTATAGTCATCGCTGGACGTTTCTAGCTCTTCAACAATGACCACTGGTTCCACGTCTGTCATTTCCACTCCTTTTTTACAGTCCTAAAAATCATGTCTGATGATGTTATTTCCGGTATGTACTACAGTACACTTCTCTCGTCTGACAACAAACGTCTGCCGATAATAACGCGCATAATTTCATTGGTACCTTCCAAAATTTGATGTACGCGAACATCTCTGAAATGGCGCTCTAGCGGATACTCTTTTATGTAACCATAGCCCCCGTGAAGCTGAAGAGCGTCGTTACAAACGTTAAAGCCCACATCGGTAGCAAACCTTTTCGCCATAGCGCAGTAAGTCGTTTTGTCAGGATCGTTATTATCCAGTTTACAAGCTGCCATACGTACCATTTGTCTTGCCGCAACAAGTTCTGTCGCCATATCGGCTAGCTTGAACTGCAAAGCCTGGAAACCTGCAATCGGTTTACCAAACTGCTCACGCTCATTCATGTAGTCTCGCGCAACATTAAGCGCCTGCTGTGCAGTACCGACCGAGCAGGTTGCAATATTAATTCGACCGCCATCAAGCCCCTGCATAGCCATTTTAAAGCCTTGCCCTTCTTCACCGAGTAACCAGCTTGCATCTAATTTAACGTTATCAAACGTGATCATGCGAGTGGGCTGGGCATTCCAACCCATTTTTTCTTCTGCTTTACCGTATTCGATGCCTTCTGCATTAGCAGGTACTGCAAACGCTGAAACACCTTTAGGACCATCTTCACCAGTACGGGCCATAACGACTAAAACATCAGTGCTTCCCGCACCTGATATAAATACTTTTGATCCGTTTAGTACGTATCCGCCGTCAACTTTCATCGCTTTTGTTTTTAGCGATGCAGCATCTGAACCCGCGCCAGGTTCCGTTAAACAATAAGATGCTAACTTATCGCCTGCCACCAGCTGTTCACACCATGTGTTTTTTACATCATCGCTACCCCAAGTAGCAATCATCCACGTGGCCATATTATGAATGGTTAGCATGGCGGTGGTTGTGGTACATCCCATTGACAGCTGCTCAAAGATAATTGAAGAATCGAGCCTTGACAGCCCAAGGCCACCGGCACTCTCTGGCGCATACAACCCACAAAAGCCTAATTCTCCCGCTCTTTTTATCGCCTCTACAGGGAAATAGTGTTCTCTGTCCCACATCGCTGCATTGGGCGCTAGTTCCTGTTGGGCGAACTGTCGGGCAGTATCTTCAAAGGCGAGCTGGTCATCGGTTAATTCAAAGTTCATTACACATACCTTCAATTACGTTGCTTTTTAATAACAATAACCAACACCTACCCCTTACGTAAACGTAAAGGTAAATATTTATTTAAAATTAGTGAATACTAGCGTAAATATTTTGTGACGAGATGGTACTTTTGGCCTTTAATGCGAGAAATAACTGATAAAAGTTATCCTATTTAATAATGCACTTTTATGCTGCCGCTGATAAGCTACACTAACGCAAGTTAACCCTTATTGGTCGCCGTGGAATTCAGAATAGCCATAGTAGAAGACAATGCCACTGCTCGAACTGCGCTTCGAGGACACTTAATGTCTATCGCTAATTTATCTGTCAGCAGCTTCGCTTCGGGAGTGGAGCTTAAAGCGGCACTAAAAAAGCAAAATTTTGAGCTGCTGTTAATGGATTATCACCTTGGTCAAGGCAAGACTGGCGTCGAGTGGGTGCAAAATTTAAGAGAAGCGGGCTTTATTAGGCCAAGTACGGGCATCATATTTCTTACTTCAGACCGCTCACCGCAAATAATCGGTCGGATCATGGATCTTCAACCTGACGTTTTGCTCATCAAACCGTACACTATCGCCTCTTTAACTCGCCAAATTAATCACTATTTAAGCTACCGTGATTTTGTCAAAAACGTTTTGCATTCCCTAGACAATAAGCAGTTAGAGCGTGCTATTGGCGTAATAAGGGCGAAAATTTCAGAGGGTATTCCTCCTCGCCTAGTTGCAGATATTCGCAAGCTTTATGCTCGGCTTCTATACGAGAGTGGTGACCTTCAAAGAGCCCTTAGCATTTATGAAGATGTGTTAACTCGGTCAGATAAAGTACTCTGGGCGCAATGGGGTAAAGTTAAGTGTCAATATGCCTCTGGCCAATGGCCGCATTGCAAGCGTCACTTAAGTCAGATGGTAAACTCTAGCTTAGCGCGTGATAAAGCATTTGAATGGCTTGCTTCTATATCTTTTGAGCAAGATTCTTACGACCAGGTAGAAAAATACTTAAATGAAATTAAGTTTAGTGAATTAAGCCTACCCGCAGCCAAGCTAAAAACAATCGCTTATCAAAAGCAAGACAAGGTCGTTGAGGCTATCGATCTTCTGCAAAAAAAACGAGCTATGCATCGCAGTGCTAAAGACAGCTTCAATGACTTTACCTTTGAATTGGCTGAGTTCTACTTGTTTCTGGCAGAGGAGTCGCCTGAAACCAATAGAAAAGAAAGTTTATCCCAAGCAAGAAAGCTAGTAGGTATTGCAGGTAGAAGTCAGGGCGACCCACAAACACTACAAAAGCGAGACTACCTATTGGCGTTTTCAGCCGTGTTAGATGGAGAGCTTGAAAAAGCTGAGCATCTGCTTGAGGGCGATCACATTGATAATTACCTTCGCACCGAGCCCTCGATTCTGGTTATCGCTGCAAAAGTACACCATGGACTTGGCGATGAGCGTAAAGCGGGTGAACTGTTATTAATGGCTAAACAGAAGAATGCCGAACTGCAAGCGATATCCGAGCAAGTAATGAATGATGCCCTAATTTTTACAGGCGGAGAACGATTAGGCTTAAATCATGAGCAGGCTATTTCTATCAATGAGACAGGCACTCAGCTTTTCATCGAAGGCTTATTTACTAAGGCTATGAAGCATTTCTATGATGCATTCCAGCTTTCACCTGAAACCGCAGCTTTTGGATTAAACCTGCTCCAATGCATGATTGAAGCAGACGCAGGCGTTTACCGTAAGTTTAGTATCAAACACCTACTCGACAAAATAACCAGCTTACCGTTAAACGACACAAACAGGGCGCGTTTAACGCAGCTCACCTTATCCGCGCAAGAACAAGCACTCTAGCATCTCTAAACTGCTTGCTCTTGGCTAAGCTATTTTTGCAAAAACCTTTCTATTTTAAGCGAGTTAGCAAGCTTGAGGTATCCCAACGACCGCCACCCAGTTTTTGAACGTCCGCATAGTATTGGTCGACCAGTGCAGTTAACGCTAAAGTCGAGCCATTTTTTCGGGCTTCATCAAGTGCGATGTTCAAATCTTTACGCATCCAATCGACCGCAAAACCAAAATCAAAGCTATTGTTTAACATCGTACTGGCTCTGTTTTCCATTTGCCACGATTGCGCTGCACCCTTACTGATAACGTCAACTACCGCATTGCAATCAAGTCCAGCACGTTGACCAAAATGCAGCGCTTCGGCCAAGCCCTGTACGATACCGGCAATACAAATCTGATTCATCATTTTCGCCAATTGGCCGCTGCCGCTTTTACCGAGTAACTGGCTATGTCGCGCGTAATGCGCCATTACTGGCTCTACAGCGCTATATACCGCTTCATCGCCACCTATCATAATGGTTAACTGGCCATTCTCTGCCCCTGCCTGACCTCCTGAAACAGGAGCATCTAAAAAGCCAATCTGTTTATTCTTGCAAGTCTCATATAGCTCTCTGGCGATATCAGCTGACGCGGTAGTATGATCAACTAACACACTGCCGGCTTTCATTGCAGCTAATGCTTGAGTGCCAACATCTCTCACATCGTTATCGTTACCCACACACATAAAAACAATGTCAGCGTTTTCACACGCCTTGTCAACGCTATCGCTTGCGCTGACGGTAACGCCATCTGTGTCATAAATCGATAGCCATTGCTGTGCTTTTTGGGAAGTTCGATTATAAACAGTGACCGCATATCCGGCTTTGCTTAAGTGCCCGGCCATGGGGAAGCCCATCACACCCAAGCCCAAAAAACTCACTTTTAAATTACTCATACAAAATATACTCTAGATACGAAACAAAGATGTTTGGATTACCTAAGAGTAACAGACTTAACGACAACAAAAATATAGGAAAATAATTTTGGCACTCTATGAACACCCAATTACGTTAAACAATGGTGAACAGACTACTCTAGAACAATATAAAGGAAAGGTATTGCTTATCGTTAATACGGCAAGCAAATGCGGCTTTACTCCACAATACGAAGGGCTAGAGACACTGTACAAAAAATTTCGCGATAAAGGCTTTGAGATTCTAGGATTCCCTTGTGATCAATTCGGCCATCAAGAACCGGGTAGCGACGAGGATATCGCTCAGTTTTGTAGCCTCAATTTTGGTGTTTCGTTCCCTCTATTTAAGAAAACGAATGTCAATGGTCCAGATGCCAATCCGCTGTTTGAGGAGTTAAAGCACGCAGCTCCAGGCCTTCTTGGTACTAAGCGTATAAAGTGGAATTTCACAAAGTTCTTAGTGACTGACCAAGGTAAGGTGCTTAAACGCTATGCCCCAACAGTAAAACCAGAAGCCATTGAAAAAGATATTGTAAAGCTACTCACAGAGTAATAATTCGTTGGCCGGAATCTCAAAATCAAACTGAGAAACAGCAATAAAAGAGCTCAGTGAACGCATTGTGCGCTCTGCTTGACTTATTGATCTACATCTATGCTGTTGGGAAATGGACGTGGTAAATTTTAGCGGTCAACGTGAAAAAATTGGGTACTAAAATGAAAACTGCTAAACATGAAAAAGTACACGCAAGCCAAAGCGACCAGCAGCAAAAACATATCGCCTTTTTTAGTACCCGTCCTTATGAAAAGGCTCTGTATTCCGAGCTACTGGAAACAGTAAGCGTTGACAATGACAAACCTATAAAGGTTGTGTTTTTTGAACACCCTCTCAATGCGTCAACTGCAGCTAGCTGCAATGGATACACTGATGTTGTTGTATTTGTAAATGATGACATCGATGCCGCCACTATAAACGCACTGGAGCGCTGTGGGGTTAAACATATTGCGCTTCGGTGCGCAGGCTTTAATAATGTTGATGTGAAGGCTGCAAAAAAAGCCGGTATCAAGGTAAGCCGTGTTCCCGCCTATAGCCCTGAAACGGTAGCAGAGCACACTCTCGCTCTTATTCTCACGTTAAACCGTAAAACGCACAAAGCTTATAATCGTGTTCGCGAGGGAAATTTTGATCTTGGCGGGTTAATGGGCTTCACGCTTCACGGTAAAACCGTAGGGGTAATTGGCACAGGAAAAATTGGACAAGCGGTTATTCGCATACTCTTGGGGTTCGGGTGTCGTGTGCTTTGCTTCGATCCGCAGCCTGATAATGATGTAACTGCAAGTGGAGCGCATTATGTGACGCTTAACGAACTGCTCGAAAAGAGCGTCATTGTCACCCTACACTGCCCGCTAAACGAAAAGAGTCATCATATAATTAACGCAGAGAGCATTGATAAAATGCCCCAAGGCGTAATGCTTATTAATACGTCTCGAGGCGGGCTTGTCGATGATAACGCTATCATCAAAGGGCTTAAGTCGAAGAAAATTGGATATTTAGGGCTAGACGTTTATGAAAGAGAGTCCGAACTTTTCTTTCATGACCATTCGCAGGAAATTATTCAGGATGATATTTTTCAGCGCTTAACAACCTTCCCTAATGTTTTAATAACGGGACACCAAGGGTTCTTTACACTCGAAGCGCTTCAAGAAATTGCCGCCACTACGCTCAACAACATCATCACAGGGGCGAATACGCTCTAAATTGCCATGATAACGGATAAAACAAAGTGCATTTATGCTGGTCTACGCTAATCGGTTTCTTTTTCTAAAATCAGTTGAAAGTACTTTCCAAGCCAAAGGTATGGTGCTCGCTTGTGATACTGGCGCTCCAACGCTAGTAAGTCGTCAAACTTACTACTTTGATGGGTTATGTCGCGCATGTAATCATGGAAACAGCGAATGCCTGCTTTCTCGATAATCTTAAAGCCCAATGACTCACAATGTTCAACCACACGCATTGCACTTAAGGGTTGCTTCGGATTTAGTCTCACTTGCTTTTTGGCTTTCATCCCTTTTTCGATGTAATCAAAATTGCCGTAAATTGCATTGGCAAACAAATTCGCATCTTGGTTGAAAAAACTGAGACTTAAGCGGGCACCGGGCTTCATGTTTTTATACATAAAGTCGATAGCATTAAAGGGCGCGCCTAGCCATTCCAATACCGCATGACAAATCACCAAATCAAAACTGTTCAAATCTTCAATCTGTTGCAAATATTGATGCCTGATTGTAATGTTGGGCGCCACTGCTAGAAGCATCTCAGCTTGCTCCAGAACATCCTTAGACGCGTCAGTTAGCACCACAGAATGTCCTTTTGAAGCTATGTGCGCAGTCATGACCCCCGTGCCTCCGCCTATTTCGATTACGCGGACCGGCTTTGTCAAATAAGGTTCAAGGACATCACATAACAAGGTATGCCTAAGCTTGCCCTTCGTCGTGCCATAGATGTTTTTAGAAAACTTTTCTGCAATACCATCGAAAATACGGTCGTTGTTCATATACTACTGTCGTTGTTAAGCTGGATTATTAATATCAATAAATTCAACATGCACGTCGAATTGCTGCGCGATATGTTCCCCTAGA
Organism: Alteromonas sp. G4i13; assembly: GCF_054960505.1. Lineage (NCBI taxonomy): Bacteria > Pseudomonadati > Pseudomonadota > Gammaproteobacteria > Alteromonadales > Alteromonadaceae > Alteromonas > Alteromonas sp. G4i13. The sequence continues at coordinate 146,949 of NZ_JBHNYX010000003.1, forward strand.
GATTTCACACCGTAGCGTTCTGTCGCATGGTGACCAGCAGCAAAAAAGGTAATGCCCATTTCCCTTGCTGTATGAACAGTTTGTTCAGAGACTTCGCCGGTAATAAATGCATCGACACCGAGATCAACTGCTTGCTCAATAAAGCCTTGTCCACCACCTGTACACCAAGCAAGACTTGAAATGAGTTTTGACGCTGGCCCTTCAATCAGCACATCCCGCCCTAACAATTGCTTCAATTTAGCCTGTAGCGCAACACCTTCAGTCGCTTCCTCTAGATTACCTTGCATAACAACACCTACAGGTTTAACGCTACTGACAGCACTTATATTTTGAATATCTAGAATCGATGCAAGCTGACGATTGTTGCCAAATTCTGGATGAACATCTAAAGGAAGGTGGTAAGCAAACAGATTTAGGTCATTAGCAAGTAAAGTAGAAAGGCGACGCTTTTTCATGCCAGTTACAGCCTGCGACTCTCCTTTCCAAAAATAGCCATGATGCACAATAAGCGCATCGGCGTTAGCTTCTATCGCAGCGTCTACTAAAGCCTGAGATGCTGTAACCCCTGTAACAATTTTTTCTATTTTGCTGGTGCCCTCTACCTGTAAACCATTAGGGCAATAATCACTGATTTCGCTAATCCTTAACAATCCATCAAGATATTTTTGTAGCTCTGAGCGGGTAATAGACACAAGTCCTCCGGTTGAAAGTTAGACAAATTGTTAAAAAAACGCTATAAAATACGCGAACGTTTCGTATAACACCCATAAGTCGTCTGGCGCTTATTGCGAGAAAACGAAAAAAAGTGGATTGCTCAAAGCAGTACCTTCTTTTTCTTCATTTTATGGGGAGCAAATTGTGCACTAACCAATCTGCCGTTACTTATTGGTGATACAAGTCAAAAACGTTCGTCATCTTAACAAAATAAAGAGCAAAAAAGCATGGCAAACTTAGACAAAGATGCAGTTATCGCGGCCTTCACTAAAGCATATGAAAAAGCTAACGGTAAAGCCCCGTCTATTGAAAGTAAAAGTGGATGGTACAGCGTAGACGGCGGCAAAAATATGCGTCTAGCGCAACTTCAGGAAATGACAGAGGCGCTAGCGTCACATTCGTCTGAAGGAACAGAAATGAAAAAAGAGAAAAGCGAAACTAAACTCGCGGCCAAACCAGCCAAGAAGAAAGCGTCTGCTTCTAAAAAATCGGGTTTCTCGGTTAAGGATTTTTGGGCAGAAAAGCTAAACGCCGAAGTGCCTGGCGCGACATTACCACGCTAATTTAAAAAGCATTTCACACGATGCCTAGTCGCCGCTCTGGAGGCTAGCGTATTGTCTTGACATCGACAATTTAGTTGACTTATTTTCCAGCAAGTCCCTGCGCAACAAATGGAACAAGGTGCTGGATGACTTCCTTAATATCTACGTGCTTGTGAAAATCAGACTCAGCAATTTCCGTTAATGCCTGGCTCGATGCCATTGAAAAGACAAAACTTCCCATAGCAAAATGCAGTCTCCAGAACAGCTCTTCCTCAGGAAGTTCAGGTAAACAGCGTCTAATAGCGTCAACAAGGGCACGTATACAGTCACCGTAATCATGCATCAAAAACTTGCGCAAGTGACCCTGAGTTTCGTTATACCCTCGACCAAGCAACTTAACAAAGGTGGCAGTCCCCTGCTCTGAAATCGCGTTAAGGTTTAACATGGGTGGAATTAGAGAATATAAAAGCTGCTCGACGCCCTTGGCTCCTTCAATGGGCGGGAGAGCTTCTAGGCAACCTTTTACCTGCGGCATTAGCTCATCAAAGTATCGCTTAAACACGGCTTGAATTAAATTTTTCTTACTGCCGAAGTGATAGTTTACCGACGCCAGATTCACTTCTGCTCTTGCAGTAATTTCCCGCATCGATGTTTGGGTAAATCCACTTTGAGAAAATAAGTATTCCGCCGCATCTAATATATCGTTTTTAGTATGCCGTGCCATATTCTTTTTATTATCTTTTGTCGGTTAGAAGTTAAACGGCCATCTGTGCCCATTAACGATGTTAGTTGCCACATTGTAATATGCATAGATGGCCTGTAGGTATTAAAACCAATGACGAGCTTTGTTCATGCTTTTCATAAATACACGCTCAACTACATTCGCCGCCGACATACCCAACTTCTCTGCCACGTTTTTCTTCACCGCATACTTAACACTAAATATTTCGCGGGCTGGATAGTGAGAGAGAATATAATCATCAGACGTCGTAATGTCGTCAATCAGGCCCAGCGCCTTAGCTTTAACTCCTGGCCAGTACTCACCTGTAGCAACTTTGTCGATATCCATATCGGGGCGCTGACTTTGTACAAAGTCTTTGAACAACACATGAATTTCTTCAATTTCTTCTTTAAATTTCGCGCGGCCTTCATCGTTATTTTCGCCAAAGACCGTTAGTGTGCGTTTAAACTCCCCTGCCGTATGTTGTTCAAACTCAATATCGTTTTTCTTCAGAAGTTTGTTAAAGTTAGGCAACTGAGCGAGAACACCTATGCTACCGATATAGGCGAATTGAGAAGCGAGCAGTTTGTCAGCAACACAAGCCATCATATAGCCACCGCTTGCCGCAACCTTATCTACTGCAATGGTCAATTTGAGGCCCTTTTCTTTAATTCGCTGTAACTGCGACGCAGCAAGCCCATACCCGTGTACCACACCACCGCCACTTTCAAGGCGAACCAAAACTTCGTCTTCTTTATTTGCGACACATAAGATTGCAGTGATCTCTTCACGCAAGTGCTCGACTTCATTGGCATCCATAGACCCTTTAAAGTCGATAACATATAAGCGAGACTTTTCAGTCTCATCACCCTGATCTTTCGCTTTGTTTTTAGCTTTGCTCTTCGCTTTTGCCTCTTTTTTCTGTTCTTTAGCTAACTTTTTTAACGCGTTTTTATCTAACAGGACTTCTTTCGCGTAATTGGTAATGTCCTTCAACTGCTCAGATATAGAAACGATTTCAAGTTGTCCTTTCCCCTGTTTCTGCTTACTCGCTACACCAACAATAGTTGATACAACAACAACGAAGGCGACAACTAACGTTACTGCTTTGGCAACAAACAAACCGTATTCGTACAAAAACTCCAAACTTTACTCCTAGTAAAATAAACGGGTAAGCAACGTTGTTTACCCACAACGTAAAGAGCAGCCTTACCTAATACAAGGCAAAACCGCTGATGTAATCACGTTATAATACCAGTCTCAACTTAGTCTGACGATAGGTTAACCTGCTCTATCTTGTTTGCTTCAATCTCTTCATCGGTGAAATAGATATCCCGCAGTGTAGGTTGCGTAGAGTAAAGTTGCGTTTGATCTAAGAAATGCTCACTGCCGAACTTACGAGACTGTGAGTAAGTCAATATACCTCGGCCTTTTGGCCCTTCATCGGTGAAGTTGATAACCATCGCCCAGCTTGTGCCATAGTTAATATGGTAGCCCTGAGCTTCAGAACTCATTGCCGTATTATTGTTTATTGTTTGGTAGCTGTGTCTGGGCAACTGGGTTCCATTTCTACTGCTACTAACATCAAATACGTTAAAGCCACCTTCAATATTATGTGCACCAGCCCACGGTAGCTTAACACCTGAGGCAGAGCCATCAGGTAAGCTACGTTCAACAAATTGCACTTCACCTAGCGGGGCATCAAATGCTACCCCGGCTTGCTCAATAACCTGTGTAGCTCGTGCCAGTTGTTCAAGAGTAGTATCGTTTTGAACTAAACCTGAAGGCGTAGTTACAGGCGCATCAAGAGAAAATGGTACTTCCCACTGCGGCGCTTGGTTAAACTGAAAGGCAAATTCTCTGAAAACGTGTGCGCCAGTACTTGTAAGGTTCATTGTACCGTCCCAGTCCTCTAATGCCGCACAGGCTTGCGATACATCGACGCTTGCTCCATCTACATCTACTGGCGTATCACCCTGTTCTGCGCATAGCTCTAGCAGTGATGGCAATATATTTTCTGCCAGGTAGCTTCGATTGTTAAGTAATAGCCCCTCAACTTCCTCAGGTGTGAAAGTAACATCACTCCCAGCTTCATTTTCAATAAACTGCTGTCCCATGCGTGAGCGTAAAGACTGTGGATTCTCTACATTTCCAAATAGTGGGTTACTGACAACAATAGGAGCGTCTAAATTCGTCAGCCAATAGCTATTGTTTGAATTCTGAACCGAGTCTGTGCCCTCGTACTTAGGTGCTTCCTCGTAGGGAACCGGGCCATCAAAATCAAACTGTGAAATGTTACCGGGTAATACAGTAAAACCTGCAGCAGCTTTGGTTTGAATAAGTAACGGGTTCGTTGTTAGTTGCTCAATTGCGGTTTCGGTTAGATTCGGCACGGTTGAATCGTCAATGTAGAAGACTTGACCATCATCAGAGGCAGCCATTGTATTATTGAAAATAACACCGTCGTAATCTTTAAACGCCTGCTTAAACTCGTCCATGGATGTCGCCATATTCATGGCAAGCCAATGGTCTACAATATCGAAGTTAGGCAGGTTTGCGTCTTTTATGGCAAAGGCATTATTACCATTCCAATCAAAGTTACCAGGCACTTCAATCATTGGACCGTAGTTGGTGTAATACGCGGTCTTATTTAGCTTAATGGTTTGCCCTCCACCCACAGCGACATCAATTTGAAGTGGCTTTTCATAGATGGTGCGTCTGTTGCCATCAACCATATGGGTAAGGCCAGATTCATCATTTTCGTCGAGGGTCAGCTGATACACAACAAAATGTTCAGCCGTCGAGAAGGTGTGTGTCCACGCAACGTTTTCGTTAAATCCGATATTTACTGCACCAGGCAATCCCATCAACGAGCCACCTGTTACATTCAAGTGTCCGGGTACTTGGGCATGGAAATTCCAAAAGCGTAGGTTACCTGTATGGGGGAAATGTGGGTTACCTAAAACCATCCCCTTCCCATTGGTCGTTCTATCACTACCTAACCCCCATCCATTAGACCCCATCTCTTGAGGATTTCTGTCAGGCAGCCCCACTGCTGGCGAGATCTTAAATGAAGAGACAACTTCACTTGACGACGACGCCGGTGTGGGAAGATAACTCTCGCCTTGTGGTGCAGCAATAAACATAGGGCCTAAGAAATTAGCCGCACCAGGTAAAAGTGCTACGCCCAACGAATATGTTAAAAGGTCGACGCTATCAATTTCTGTGACCCAAGGTTGACCCGCACAGCTTTGATCTTGGTCTTCTAAAGGGGTTTCATTTAAATATCTGTTATACCCCGCCGTATAGCCCTGAAACATTGCGCGAGAATTTGCAGACAAGCGGGGCAAATTCTCTTCTGCAAGCTCTCTGATACCTAATGTTAAAAAGCCAAAGTCATTGATGAGGTGTTCAGAGTCGCCGCTACCAGGCACTTGGTCTGGGCCAAAAAACTTTGCTCGTTCAGAGTTGTACTTAACAATTTGATCTGCCAGTACGCAAAGGTTATCTCTCGCAAAGGCATAACCTACCCCATATGCCATACTTTCTAAATTTTCGGCTTTTACGTGCGGAACGCCATAGGTGGTCCAGGTAACATCCGCGGACAGTGTACCGTCAGGAGAAAATGCTGGAATTGGTGCTGGTGCTGGTGTTGGTTCGGGTGTCGTAGGCGTTGTGGGCGCTGGTTGTTCTACGTTAGAAAAGTCGTTATCGTTATCGCCGCACGCACCGAGAAGTGCAGTGAGTGATAACGCAATAAGCGTCCGTTTAGCGTTAAAGGTGTTGTCAATCATCTCAAATGTTCCCTAATGATAAATGAAAAAGGTCAACCACTCTTACCGCACGCGTCTTCAAAGCGGTGTTAATTACAGCAAAAGTAAAACTGATCCGACCTGAATTCACACTACATTAACAAATGAAAACATTCAAACAACATTATAATTTTTCTACAAAAAAGCCGGCAATAACGCCGGCTTTCTTTCTATAAAATGTAAGCAGTTGTAACGCTGCCCATTGGAGCAAACTACCCTTGGTTAGTTCGCTACAACACTTTCATCAGAAATTGGCAGTACAAGTGCGTCAGACGCAATATAACCCGCCACTTCTTTTTGCATTTCCGTTGTTACCGCTGCGCTCGCCGCAGGGCTTAAGCTAGAAGCATGAGCACCACTATTGAACTGTACAATTCCGCTAATTGGATCTGTACCAGGACCTTGCGTGGTTGTCACTTGCTCCAAGCCAATGGTCGCTGCCAGAGGAAGCTGACCTGACAATGGTAACGCTGTTGAAATTGGAATAACTTGATCTGGAAGGTTCGCGTCGCTGCCATCACCCACTACGGTCATCATATGAACTGGCGTATTGCTACCCAGTGTCTGAGCGTAGTTAGTAGGGTCACCTGCATCCATTACCGTTTGCGCAGCAAAAGCAAACTCTGCAAATACTGCATTTACTTGGGTAGCCTGCTCAGCAGTAAGATTTTCTTCGAAAATCGCTACCGCTGCGCGAAGTTGTTCTTCGCTCACATCAGTGGTTTCATACAGTTGATTTAGCAAGGCAACAAACTCTTCAGAAGCCTGAGACAGCAACAGACCTTTGATAAGTGGACCAAACGCGGCTGACTCAATTAGGAACTGAGCAACACCGCCCCCTGGAGACTCAAGAGAAGCTTGCTTGACAGCAAACATGCCATCAAGTGCTGCTAAATCGCCGCCCATCGAAGTGTTTGCCACTGAAGCAAAATTACCACCAGTGATAGCGCCTAGAGACACACCCATAATCGATACACGTGACATATCAAACTTAACATTTTGCGCTGCTGTGGTATCGACAACTGCGTTTAGTCCTAAACGTAGACCAAGTAAATCTGACACGCTTTGGCGTAGATTGTCGCGAGCCGTAGGCAAGCTGGCAAGGTTCATATAGTGAGTTGCGCTAACCGTAGTCGCATTCAGTTCATCTGTACCGTCGCCATTAAGGTCAAAACCACGGCTTCCGTGTAATGGTTGGTCGATTGCTACTGACGCAATACCTGCTAGAGACAGAGTACCTGTGATGGCAAGCATATCTTCTTTTTGGCTGGTAATGCCGTGCGCTAGAATAACCACTGGCCAACCGGCTTCAGGCATGCTGATAGAAAAACCTAAAGCACCTGCAATTGCTGGGTCAGGAATAGTAACCTGAACGTCTAACGTTTCTGTACCCATGTTTCCGCCAGTAGGCTGTGGATATGGGTTGAATTTAGTAATGTTTCTTGCACTATCTAACATTTCGCCGTTAATACGAAAGTCAGCAAGGCCTAGTGAAGAACACATTGCTGCATTAGGACCAGGTTCTGCGTCTGCAAGTAATTCTTGAGGAGCACCAGCTAAAACAATGCCGCTGTCACACGCTGCCTTCCAGAAATCATTTACTGGAGCAAGTGGGTTCTCTGCACTTGGAACACCCAAGAAATAAGGCAATGCAATATTACCTTCATAACGTTGAGCTGCACAGAATGGTCCTACTTGCGTTAAGATTGCTGTAGAAACACCTATCGCAAAATCATTCAACTCACCCCACTGGGCAGCTAACTGACCAGAGGCTGTGCCTGCAAGACCTGCACAAGTTTCTAACGCGCTGAAATCAGTTGCATCAATTGCAGCTATATCCGAACGACCTTGTTTACTTTGATCTATAACTGTAGTGACTAAGCTAGATAATCCAATTTCCGGTGCTATAGCTTCTAAAACATTAGGCGCTGCAGATACATCGCTTACCGTGATTGCAGGTAGTGCGGTTGGAGCAGACGGGTCACCGCCAGCAGCCAGTTGTGCAAAACGGCTAATCATGACCTTCTTGATGGTATCAAGCGAGTTGGCAATAGACTGGGTGGTGAAAGCTGATACGTAAGTGATGTCTTCACGGTCGAAACCCGCACCAAGCACTGGATTAACTAACGAATTAACTAAGCCTTGTAATTGAAGCTGTGCTGCACTTGATAGAGGATTAGTGTCGATGTCTTGTCTTACTGAGTCCCACGTAGTTGAGCCCTGAACCGATTTGCCAGAAGAGTCTTTCAAATCAGTGGTCATTACTAACATGTAGCCCTGAGCTGCTTTTAGCGGCTTAAGAGGAACAAAAGTGATCGTGTTGCTATCAGCAAGGCTGAGTACGTAATCAACACCAAAGGTAAGTTGATCGCCAAGCTTACAACCCGCAGAAGGTGTTGTAACCTGCGCACAGTCAGGATCACTTTGGTCAAGACCTAGTGTGGCTTCATATAGCAATACACCAGAAGCTAGCGTGCTTTCGTCTAGCGAAGCGCCTGCTGGTGTTTCAACATTGATAACAAAAGGGTGCTGCGTAGACCAACCGTCCAGCACATTTAGAGCATTTTGCGGGTCAGCAAAATCTGTAGGGTCATCGACCGGAATATTCAGTGTGTAATCAAAGAAACCATCATCGCCTGGAAGCATCAGAAGGTCGTTTGGAATGTTCAAGTTCCCATTAGCTGGGTCAAAAACGATTCGTGAAAATGGTGTTTGGACTTCTGTTTCGGCCTGAATGTCGGAAAGGGTTTCATCGGAGCCACCACAGCCTGCTAGACCCAGCGCAAGGGCCACACTGGAACTTAATACGAGTTTTCTCATCTCTACTCCCTACAAGCATTGTTGTTATTCTGTGTCTAAAACTTAACTCTATTAAAAGTAGCTTGGTCTACCCTGTCTTTACAGGCGTAGATGATAGTTTTAAACATGTTAGACCAGTTGTATCTTCCTCAATCTTATTGACTTTGTTGCAACTTTGCAAAGTTTTGTTAACTACTTTTGTTAACTTTTTTTACGTTTAAAGAAATTTTCATTCATTGTTTTACTTGTGAGTCAGGCTGAGTATGATCTGGGGTTTGATTCTTAATTGGGTCTACAGGCCCCAATCATTGCGATATAAATGAACCTTTTGAAGGAAAATGATGAACGATTACAACGCACCAGCGGATTTATTGCGCGATAAAGTTATTCTTATCACCGGGGCTGGCGATGGAATTGGTGCACAAGCCGCAAAAACGTATGCTGCACATGGCGCTATTTGTATTTTATTAGGCCGCACCGTGTCTAAACTTGAAGCTGTGTACGACGACATTGTCGCAGCAGGTGGTCAAGAACCCGCCATTGTTCCTTTAGATATCAAAGGCGCAACGCCCTCTCATTATCAGCAAATGACGCAAACCATTATTGACCAGTTTGGCCGCTTAGATGGTGTTCTTCACAATGCGAGTATTTTAGGCCACCTAAGTGCATTTAAAGATATTGATGCGCAAGAATGGCAAGACGTGATGCAAATTAACCTAAATGGCATGGTCTTCATGACACAAGCGCTTATTCCCGCTTTAGAGAAGGCAGAAAATGCATCGGTAATTTTCACCACCTCTAGCGTAGGCAGAAAAGGTCGCGCATTTTGGGGAACGTACGCCGTATCAAAATTCGCAACAGAAGGTGTTATGCAAACCCTTGCTGATGAATATCGAAATAAGTCACTGCGCTTTAACTGTATTAATCCAGGTGGTACCCGCACACAAATGCGCGCTCAAGCGTTTCCAGCAGAAAACCCTGATACACTAAAAACACCTGAAGATATTATGCCTACGTATCTTTATCTAATGGGCGAAGACAGTAAGGAAACAACCGGACAATCCCTTGATTGCCAACCAAAGTAATTAACAAAAGCAATGTTCAATAAACAAAAAAACCGCTTAAGCAGCACTTAAGCGGTTTTTTATTTACAGCGCATAAATGGCTAAAGGCCAGTGCCTACTCGCCCATTTTGGCCCATGTATCTCTTAGACCTACTGTGCGGTTAAAGACCGGCTTGTCGTCTGTGCTGTCTTTATCTACACAGAAGTAGCCAGTGCGTTCAAACTGCCATGCTCCTACTTCAGGAACATTGTCTGCCAATCCGGCTTCTACCCAACCGTGTTTTACTTCCAACGAGTCAGGGTTAATTGCATCGGTAAAGTTTTCTTCCGCTGCTGGGTTAGGCACGTTAAACAAGCGGTCGTAAAGCCTAAACTCCGCTGCCTGTGCTGTTGCTGCATCCACCCAATGAATAACACCTTTAACTTTGCGGCCATCAGCCGGATCTTTACCAAGCGTATCAGGGTCATACGTGCAGTAAACGGTAGTGACATTACCATTCTCATCTTTTTCAACGCGATTAGCTTTAACCACGTAGGCGTTGCGAAGACGAACTTCTTTATCAAGCACTAAGCGCTTAAACTTCTTGTTCGCCGACTCTCGGAAGTCTTCTGCTTCTATATACACTTCGCGACTGAAGCCGATGTTACGCGTACCCATACTTTCATCGTTAGGATGATTAGGCGCAACCAGCGTTTCTGTCTGGCCTTCCTCATAATTTTCGATAACGAGCTTTATTGGATCTAGTACGGCCATTGCGCGAGGAGCATTTGCATTTAGGTCGTCGCGTATGCACGCTTCTAGCATGGACATTTCAACCATGTTGTCCATCTTAGTCACACCAATGCGTTTACAAAACTCAACAATTGAGCCCGGTGTGTAGCCACGACGGCGCAGACCGGCAATGGTTGGCATGCGTGGGTCGTCCCAGCCGTGTACATGGTTTTCGTCAACTAACTGAATAAGGCGACGCTTGCTTAATACCGTATATTCTAGATTAAGACGTGAGAACTCGTACTGTCTTGGTGTGCAGTCGATAGAAATGTTTTCGATAACCCAATCATAAAGGCGACGGTTATCCTGAAACTCTAGTGTACACAGAGAGTGCGTTATTCCCTCAATGGCGTCTGAGATACAATGTGTAAAATCGTACATTGGATACACGCACCATTTATCACCAGTTTGATGGTGGTGAGCATGCTTAACGCGATAAATTACCGGGTCACGCATACACATAAATGGCGATGCCATATCAATTTTCGCACGCAGACTACACTCCCCTTCTTTATATTCGCCTGCCGTCATTTTGGCAAACTCACTGAGGTTAGTTTCAACGTCTGTATCGCGATAAGGGCTATTTTGACCAGGCTCTTTGAGTGTGCCACGCATTTCGCGCATAACGTCTTGCGCTGAAAAATCTACATAGGCTAAACCTTTTTCAATAAGTTCAACGGCGTATGCATGAAGCTGGTCAAAGTAATTTGATGAATAGCGTGCTTCTCCGTCCCACGTAAATCCAAGCCATTGCACATCTTCCTTAATTGAATTAACGAACGTAATGTCTTCTTTTGCAGGGTTGGTATCGTCAAAGCGTAAATTGCACGTACCTGTGTAGTCTTGAGCAATACCAAAATTCAAGCAGATAGACTTGGCGTGGCCTATGTGTAAGAAGCCATTCGGCTCTGGTGGAAACCGTGTTTTAATTGCGTCATGTAGACCACTAGACAGGTCTTTATCAATAATCTGACGGATAAAATTGGTCGGACGGTGTTCAGTCTCGGCCATTCGCTTGTTCCCCTTATGCACGTAATATTTCAAAATCTCGCTGAGTATAACACTCTCGCAATTACTTCAACCATGTTTTATTCAAAGAAGCCTGACAAGTGATTGAATTAAGAGCGATCTGCAAATACCTTCTAAAACTAAATGCCGTTATGACTTCCAAAATATAAATAAGCACTAACGAAATCGTAACTTTGCGTGGCATTTGAGCGACTGCGTCTCAAAATGCGCGCGTCATTATAAAAATATGGTAATCTAAATTCGCGACAACAAGGTCGTAGCAGCAAATCATGGTGTTTATGAAAGAAAAAGCAACCTCTTTTGATATTGCCCACTTGGCAGGGGTTTCGCAATCAACCGTCTCGCGAGCGCTAAACAACAGCCCGCTAGTCAACCAAGAAACTCGTGACCGCGTTCAGCGCATTGCCAGAGAACTCAATTACAAAGTAGACAAAAACGCGAGTAATTTGAGAAAGCAAAAGAGCAGCACAATCGCCCTTCTCTTGTTTGAAGATCCTACCTCTGATGATTCGATGATTAACCCGTTTTTCTTGGCGATGCTAGGTAGCATTACTCGTGCCTGTGCGCAAGCCAATTATGATCTTCTCGTATCATTTCAGAATTTAGAAGATGACTGGCACGCCGAATATGAAGACTCAAACAAGGCTGACGGTATCATTCTTCTTGGGTACGGCGACTACACCGATTATCAAACCAAAGTTGCTCAGCTGGAGTCACAAGGCACTCACTTTGTTCGTTGGGGTGCACCAGATGAAGCGCACCCAGGAGTTAGTATCGGTTGTGATAACTATCAAGGTGGCCAAAGTATAACGTCACATTTAATCGGCTTGGGTAAAACTTCCTTTGCGTTTATTGGTGACAACGGCGATCACGCCCCTGAATTTAAAGCGCGTTTTAACGGTTATTTTGAAACACTTCAATCTCATGGGCTTGACCAGTCAAGTGTTCAACGCAATGCTATTTCGACCGAGGACGCGGGGTCAGACGCGGTGAAATCATTGCTGCAAAGTGGCGAACTTCCCCAAGCAATTGTCTGCGCATCAGACCTTATTGCAATGGGCGTGCTGAGAGCGCTGCGCCAGGCAAAAGTGAATGTGCCTGATGATGTAGCCGTAGTTGGCTATGACAATATTGCGGTTTCGGCCTACACCACGCCTTCGCTCACCACTGTTCAGCAAAATACCAAACTGGCGGGTGAGCTATTGGTAAACACCTTATTAAAAGCCATTAACAACGAAGACGTTCAGGATTATTTAATGCCTGCGGATATTATTATTAGGCAGTCATGTGGCAGTGAGTAAGCGTGCGCAAATTACACGCTAGAAACTAAACAAAAAGCCCCGGGCGTTAAACAACCACGGGGCTTTTTTATTGGGCGTTAAACACGTTTTATTGACGCGCCAACTGATGCTTAATTTGAGAAAGTAACGCACTGTTACTTACTTGACCTTCGCGCACCCATACCTGAACGCCATTGGGCTCAACCGTTGCGGTTAACGCGTCACCGAATTCTACTGTTTGCGTATCTCCAGATAATTGTTCCGTCCAGTCGCCCGACTGCATAAAGTCACTAACCTCAAAAGATTGTGCGGCACTTCCCTTATTAAGTAATACAAGCGCAGTCTGCTGTGTGTCTGCAGTATCAACGACGCGATAAAACGCAGCTTGATGACCGTCAAGTTCAACGTTGACTTGAACACCGCGCTGCAGTGCTATCGTGTTTTTACGCACATTGGCAATTTTTGTTAGCGCCTGTTGAATAGGATGTGTCTTGGCTTGGTCTAGGCGCTCTTGGCCAACATAGTTACGATTGCCAGCATGTTCTGCCGTACCGCGCATGAAGCCAATTTCGGATCCCATGTATACAACCGGAATGCCTCTTACTGTAAACAACCAATTATGCGCATTAATAAAGCCTTCATCAGTGGCATTAATGCGCGCCATATCGTGGTTATCGTAGAACGTAGTTAATTCATATGGATTGTTATATGGCCCGTGCGTAAGATGAAGCACCGTTTCTAAGTCAGCAAAATCACTCTCTAGCGGCTTTTCAAATACATTCACCATGGCCTTTTGCATAGGAAAGTCTAATACGCTGACGCCCCCATTTTTCGGTAACGTATGTTGGGCAATGTTGTTCGCCTCATAGTCAAATGCTTCGCCAAACATAAAAAAGTCAGGGTTTTGCTCGCGTATACGATCTGACGCTTCACGCCAAAACGCATGAGGCACATGCCTGATTGTATCTATTCTAAATGCATCAGCACCTTGAGAAATCCAATACAAATAGCTGTTGATGAGATAATCGCGTACGGCAGGGTTTTCGTCATCTAGATTAGAAAGCTTTACTAAATCTGGATAGTTGTGAAAAAAACTATGAAGCGGGTTGTTTTCAGGGTCAAGCTCTTCAGGCGCCAAGTTTTGATGATCAGCAACCAGATTTCCATCACTGTCATATATTTCCCCGTAGCCGGGTAAGTCCTTTTCCATGGTGAAGCTTGGTGTGCCGTGATTTGCCACAATATCAAACACGGACTTAAGGCCATGCTGACGCATTTTCGCCGTATAGTCACTAACGCTTAAATTGGCGCTAACCAGATGCTCGTCAGCTTTATAGAAATTCGTTGCCCAATAGCCGTGATAACCGGTTTTACCACCGTCTTTAAAGGCACCGCCATAAGTAATGGGTTCATCGCCATTAAACGCATAGTCTGGGTTATCGTGGACAGGCGTCATCCATACTGCCGTGAACCCCATTTCCTTAATATATTCGGCGTTGTTTAAGATACCCTGTAAATCACCGCCCATGTAACCCACATAGGCTTTCTTACCATCAGGACCTTCTAAGGGCAGTTGCCACGTAGGGTGATCGCCTCCCTGCTCTTCATGATTGTTCGAAGGGTCGCCGTCTACAAAGCGATCTGTCACAACAAAGTACACCGCTTCGCTAGCAAATGGCGTAGTGGTACCCACGATAGCGTGGCTGTTTTCTTGTATATCGTTAGATGAAGGAACAGATGTACTCGAGCAGGCTGAGCAAAATAAACCAGCTAACGTTAATGCGATTGTTGTACGATTAAATGACATATTAAGCTCCCTGCGCTTCTTCAATTTCTTGCTTATCGGCCTCGTTCACGAAGAAAACTGAAACCGCACCAATTAACATAGAAACTCCGGCAACAACGATAATGTACTTTGCGTCGTTGTCGAAAATAGAACTTAGGATCCAGCCAGCAGTTAGGCCTGATACAATTTGAGGGGCGGCAACGGTAAAGTTGAAGATACCCATATAAACACCCGTTTTATTTGCAGGTAACGCACCAGCTAACATAGCGTAAGGCATAGCAAGAATGGCAGCCCACGCAATACCTACGCCTACCATAGGGATTAACAGCTTCACTGCGCCCAAAGGTACTGTTACTTCTGTAATCAGTAAGTTTACGTTGATCATCGTCAGGTCTTGGAATAACAAGAAGCTTACGTAGCTCAGGCCACCTAGCGCTAAAGACGAAGCGTAAACCGTTTTGCGACCAAACTTGTCAGCAAGTTTTGCCAAGAAAATAGAAAAAATAGCAGCAAATACCGAATACGCAGCAAATAGAATCCCTACCCAATCACCAGCGGCTCCCTTGGCCATGATGATGGTTTCAGGCACCATCGGGGCTGCAGCAATATAAGCTGGGTCAAACCACTGCTTATCTACATTCCATATATGTTGCGTAATAGCAGGTGTGGTATATACCCACATTATAAAGAGCGCAAACCACGAGAAAAACTGCACAACGGCCAGTTGTTTCATCGTCTTTGGCATATCTTTTACTAACGTGAAAAACTCACTTAAGCGTTGTCCTAGCGGTGCTTTAGGCGCTTTTTCAGTTGCAGGCTGCTCTTCAGTAAGCCCTTTATAGCGGTTGTATTCATCTGGTGCGTATTCTTTGGTACGAACTACCGTCCAAATGACCGTACCAAGCAGTACTGTAGCGCCAATGTAGAAAGCCCAAACAACAGAAGGTGCAACCTCACCCATTTGTGCCGTATTTTCAAGGCCAATAACATTGGTAAGTACAAATGGCAGTATTGAGCCGATAACTGCGCCTATATTAATCAGTAACGACTGAATCGAATAGCCAACATTACGTTGTGACGGCGGTACCATGTCTGACACCAATGAGCGAAACGGCTGAAAACATACGTTAAACGACGCGTCCATCAGTGCAACCATTAACGCGCCCATTACCATAGGTGCCAAGAAGGCAACAAATATCGGCGCATTAGGCAGTAAAATCATACCCAATACTGCGGCGATTGCACCAGCAAGGATGAACGGGCGGCGTCGACCTAATCGATTCCACGTTCTATCAGATGCTGAGCCAACAATTGGTTGAACGATTAACCCCATGATTGGCGCGACGAGCCAAAATAGTGATAGCGAGTGAAGGTCTGCCCCTAAGTCTGAAAGGATCCGACTTACGTTTGCGTTTTGCAGTGCAAAACCGAATTGAACACCTAGAAAGCCAAAGCTGACGTTCCATATTTGCCAGAAAGAAAGGCGTGGTTGAGTTGCTTGCATACTTTGCTCTATTTATTGTTTTACTATAGTTAATACGATTACTGCACAATGAAAACACTAGCAGACATTGCTGGTAATCTTAAGGTATCCGTCGTCTTAAAAGATATCCCATCGCTAACTCGTGTTAACGTCTGGTGTGTGCTTAGCACCTCTGCATACTTGTTTAGAGGCAGGTCCACTGGCTTTTTATTTAAGATGACCAATATTTTATCAGACTGATGAGTATTTGATTTATCTGCACCACTGCCTGAATCGACATTTGCCTCTCGAATATAGGTATAAACCCCATTCTCCGGTGCAAAATGCTTCAACAGGCCTTTAAACTGCAAAGGGTGTGATTTACGCAGTTGAAGTAACCCCTTCACACGCTGCTGTGCCCAACGCTCATCATCCGTTAGACCGTGCCCGGTAAAAGCGTTTTTGTCATTGTCCGAAGGCCACCCGCCTGGAAAGTCAGAACGAATAATACCGTGGTCTTCACTGCCTTCGTTACCCATCAAAATTTCTGTACCGTAAAAAACTTGTGGAATACCGCGCGTAGTGAGCAATAGCGTCATAGCCATATTCCATTTGTCTTTATCATGACCGAGCTGAGTAAAAATGCGGCTCATATCGTGGTTATCAGGAAAGATGACCAAATTATTCGGGTCGCCATACAAAAAGTCAGTAGCTAAGGTTTCGTAAACAGAGATGAAGCCAGAATTCCAGCTTTCGTCATTGCTCAACGCTTTCACAACTGCGGCTTGAAGCGGGAAATCCATAACCGATGGTAGTGCGCTATCGTAATCATCGTGGCGGTGGCTACCCGCCTGCCAATATGCCGTGATTGCGGGGTTAACTGACCACTCTTCCCCTACTATATTGAAATTCGGGTACTCGTCCATTATGCGGTTTGTCCATTGGCTCAAAAACGCCTTATCAGGATAGGAGTACGTATCCACACGTATTCCACTTAGCCCAGCGCTTTCAACCCACCAAATCGCGTTTTGAATAAGGTAGTTTGCTAAATGCGGATTGCGCTGATTCAAGTCCGGCATGGTTGGCACAAACCAACCATCGCTAAACCCTTTTATATCGCTTGCTATGGCGTGAGGGTCGTGAAGAACTTCACGCTTGTGGGTTGTCCCTACAAATTTACCGTTGTTATTGATCCAGTCGTGTGACGGCGTATCTTTCATCCATAAATGATTACTGCCTATATGGTTAAGTACCATATCCATTATAATGCCAAGACCCTTTGACTTAGCTTCAGTACTTAACGCAATAAAATCGTCATTGGAACCAAATCTAGGGTCTATTTTGTAGTAATCCGTGGTGGAATAGCCATGATAACTGTATTTATCCATGGCATTTTCGAGCATGGGCATTGTCCATATTTGAGTAAAGCCCATATCCTGAATGTAATTGAGGTTATCAACAATACCTTGAATGTCACCACCGTGGCGACCACCTTTGAATGAACGGTCTGCGGGATCGCCATAACCCTTAACATTATCATTTTCCTTATTACCATTGGCATATCTGTCGGGGGCAATAAGATAAATAGCATCTTGAGGCCCAAAGCCTTCGCGCGACGCTGAGCCTTGTGCTCTTTTTTCTAACGTGTAAGTTAAATCACGGGTCGTACCATCGCTGTCAGTAAGCCTGATAACTAATTCCTGGGCACTAGCATTCGACGTGTCTAGCGTTACGAATAGATAGTTTTCACTATCAAGGGCTTGGCTATGCTTAACGCTTACATCGCCTTTCACTATTGAAACAGTGTCATCGGCAACACCATCACCATAAAGCATCAATTCTACATTACTGTTTTGCATACCAACCCACCAATTCGGCGGGTAAACATCAATGCCACTGTTTGCAGATGATTGAACTGAGAACAAAGGAAATGTAGTGATACAGCTGAGGAGAAGCGGAATTGCGCGCTTTTGGATTTTTTTATGACCACTGTCATTAGTTACACGATTACGTTTTGGCACATCAACCCCATGTTAAAAATACGTTAAGTACAAGATGGTGATGAGATACTACCTTGCCCGTCCGATCTGACCAATGCTCTGCATACGTATTCACGAAACACCATGTAAAAAAACATGGTGTTTCGCGTTAACTCAGCAGCATGTGATAAAACCTAATTAGAAGGCGAATACTTTAGTCTCAAGCCCTTCCAATGAGAACGAAGCGTTGTAGTTAATGCCCTCTTTTTCTAGTGTTATGCCTTCATGAGAAAGCATAGGCGCTAGCGTAATCCGATCGCTATCTTTACCTAAAACATTTGAAGGAACAACAAGCTTCATTGCACCTGTAGGCTTATCGTTAAAATTAGCCACTACCACAAATCCGTGCTCACCTTGCGCGCGCACAAAAGCAAATTGCTGCTCAGTATAGGCTGAATCTTTCACATCAAGATTGAGCGCGTGTAGGCTTTGATATTCACCTGTAACAGCAGGGTTTGTGGCAGCAATAGCCATCACGTCTTGGTAAAATTGGTGAAGTGCTTTTTCATCTTCGGTAGATTTCCCTGCATCAAACTTACCGTCGTTCATAAAACGCTGATGGGCAGGAACACCTACATAATCGAAAATTGACGTACGTGTTGGATCTCCAAAACCAGTCTCCTCGCTACCGTCTTCACCCACATCTTGACCAAAGTACAACAGCGTAGGCGAACTGCTAATAAGCGCACTCACTGCAAGCGCGGGTTTACCTTTCTGGGCACTACCGGCAAAGTCGGGGCTGGCTATACGTTGTTCGTCGTGATTTTCTAAAAAATGAAGCATATGCGGGGCGATATCATTGATTTCATCATGAATAGTAACCAGTTTGCTTACTTCTCCACTCCCCTGCATAATCGTTTTTAATGTGTCGTAGAAACCCACCTTGTCGTAAAGGTAGTCCATTTTGCCTTGGTGGATATACTCGCGATACTTATCTGGTTGATAAACTTCCGCTAGCAAGAACGCATTAGGTGTCTTTTGTTTAATACTGCTATTTAGAAACGACCAAAACTCGACAGGCACCATTTCGGCCATATCGTAGCGGAAACCGTCGACACCTTTATCTATCCAATAATGTGCAATATCTCTGAATTTATACCACGAATCTGGTACGTCTTTTCCTTGCCAAAATGCGGCATGTTCTTCAAAAGACTTATCACTGTACTCTTCAGGTAAAACTGGAAAGTCGTAGGTGCCGTCAGGCTTCACGCCATAGTTCACTTTTACGGTCTCATACCAGTCGTTTATATCCGGTTTCGAAGCTCTAGCACCGTTGCCTGTCCATTTTGCTGGAAACTCTTCGAACTTACCGTCAGATAGTGGATGCTTTTCACCACCTAGAGGTTGATAGTTATCAGCTGTGGGCACTTGAAACGCTTCACCTACTACATAGTAAAAGTTGTTATCACGGGCGTATTCAACAGACGTGTCGTCGTGCGCGCCGAAATCACTTACACCTTCAGGTGCAGAAAGTGAATGGTAATCACGGGCGACATGATTAGGCACAATATCGATAATAACCTTCATTCCCGCTGCGTGAGTCCTGGCAATTAGCGCTTCAAATTCTTCTAAACGCTTGGCTGGATCATCGGCTAGGTCTGGATTAACGTTGTAGTAATCTTTAACTGCGTAGGGAGAGCCCGCTCTGCCTTTCACTACATCTGGGTCGTCGTTTGAAATACCAAAATCAGTGTAGTCATTAATCACCGCATGGTGCGGCACACCGGTATACCAGATATGACTGGTTCCCAAAGATTTTATGGCCTTAAGCGCTTCGGGAGTAAAATCACTAAACTTACCTACCCCATTGTGCTCTATTGTGCCCCAAGGCTGGTTATTTGTATTCGTGTTTCCAAACAAGCGAGTAAAAACTTGATAAACAACAGGTTTACCTTGCCTTTCAGCCGAATCGTTTAGCGTCGAACTTTCGCCGCTTTGACCAAATGGTTTCAGACTAGCGTCTTTGATCACCGGTTTTTGATTATTCACTGGAGAGGTCGGCCCTGTACACGCTGTTAATCCAATTGACAGCATAGCAATTGACAAGGGTTTAAGACAAAAACGAAATTGGAAATTTGGCATGGTAATCATTGTGATAAACGTAAATTATGCCAACAGGATACGCGTTAACTGGATGTTAAAAAACATGCATACGTATTCAAACATAAAAAAACCGCCTGACGAGGCGGCTTAGTATTCCAGATAGCATGGTGTCATGCTGCATGAGCTATGCGAAGAGGCTTTCGAGTATGGTCAATGGTGGGAACGGCCACATCGCCAATAGCTTGTAACGCACTATTTAGTTCTGAATGAATCTTTCTGTGAAAACCTTTTAAAGGTTTTGCTAAATCATCAAGCAGTACATGCGGTGACAATCTATATGGCATACGTTTACCGTTGAATTCGATAGCTTCACCTACTGGATTAAAATGAATACCGAATGCCTTCATTCTTCTTGCTAACTTAGGCTCCATAAGCACATAGGCATGCTTAACGTTTAAATGAAGGCACACACTCGTTGCCATTAAGTACAGCGCAATTGAAAGATAAGGAAAATGCTCAACGTTAAATGGAACATTTTTCTTTTGTTTAACTTTTTCAATTTTTTCAGAGGGTAGGATTTTAGAGCGTAACTGTCGCACTCTAAATTCTCTCGGTATTGCAAGGCGAGAGATTTCACAGACGCTTTGTGGAGACAAGTTTGAAGGTAGCAATGCACCATCGCCAATTACTTCCGCACACTTTTCTTCTAATGGAAGTGCCAAGCCAGCTTCAGTTGGCAAGACCAACCTTATCGTGCCTGCACACTCTCCTGTTGGCAAATGCTTGATGTAGCAATTGATCGCGCGATCATCAAACTTATCTTTTTCTAATGCAGTGGCATTTTTCTGCTCGAAGTTCATTTCTTCACAATACACTTTGTGTCGCGTTTTATAACTCACCTGCTTTTCACTTTCTTCGTTAGCAATCACAAGTTCGTAACGGCTAAAGAAGAAATTAGAAATACTCTCTTCGAGTGAGAAACGACTAGGGAGTACCCTAGAAAATGTTTGTGGTAGTCGACTCAGTTTGTTAGACACGGCGCCATTAAACGCTCGAACTGCGCTCATTGTTCTCATCTTCAACGCAAAGCTCCCCTGATTTAATTTATTATTAGGCTTGTGGGTAACTTCCTGTTCGCAACGACAGCCTTAGTTATTTAATTACTATTTAATCTTAGATTTGTTATTCGTATCTCTACTTTGTCTGATAAGTGCATCCCCACTTACGTAATCAGACTTTGACAGACGGTCATACAGCAACACATTTGCTGTGGCCGCTAAATTCATGCATGAAAAAGTAGGAACGTAGACAACATGATCGCACCAAGACAAAACGTCTTCGCCAATACTGCCATCTTCAGGACCTAGCAAGTAAAACGCATTGCTCGGGTGCTCAAACAAAGGTAGTGGTGTAGCACCCTCTACCAGTTCAACCGCTACGACTGACGCACCTTCAGGCACTACTTCTTTTAAGTCGTCGACCCCAATGGTCGGAATGACTTTATGAAACGCTTTCGTATCCGCATTAAAATCTTTAGCAAATCGATAGCGCTGACCAGTATAAAAAACGCTGGCCACACCATAACAACCTGCAGCTCGCAGTATAGAAGCAACATTTACGGGATTTTTCGGGTTTATTAACCCAATTGACATTTTCTGATTCGCAATTTGCACGTTTGTATTTATTTTATTTTTTATTCAGCATTTGATATTGCCACGTTCTTTATCACGCTTCTAGACAGGTTAGCGTAAACTAACCTTAAGTATGATTAAATTTATCTAAAAAGCGGTAGACACAAAACTCGCGATTCAACTATGCCAATAAGCATTTCTGCCAATGAGCACTGGTCTCCTCTTGCTATCGAGAAGCACGTGATATTGCAAAGCGTGGTCGATTATAATTTCTATATTTTAATAACGTGTGACAGTTTGGTCTATTTACTCAATCCCTTTTTTAAGAAGGATTTAATGTTGAGATAAATGAACCACCTGAAATCTTCGCATCGTTAAAAAAACAGCGTTTATTGCCACCTGTTCAGCAAGATGTAGACCAATTTAATGAAAATATTGCACATTCCCTGCAAAGTTTACATAAGAATGCTTCATAAACTCGATAAAATTCATTTTTTTCAAAATGTTACTAAAATAGGAAATATGGCAACTTATGTTCAAACGGGAAGTCAACAGCGCTAGTTATAAGCGGTGTAAGGGAAATAGCGTTGCTAAATTCAACAATTCACGCTGTGTAAGACTGGTACTAGAAGTAAGAACCAGTAACTTAAGCTTAAACTGTTGCCAAATTGAAACAGGGTAAGATACTGAAAATTAGAGTTTTATTGGAGATAAAAAAAAGCTTGGAAAAAAAACCAAGCTATATAAGCCTTTTGTTGCGATTTGCATACAGGCTTTGTACAGAAAGAAGAAATCAGTCTGGTAGGGTAGCTATGCGCTTTTGCGCTGTCTTTCCACTGAATTCTCATAGCAATGTTTAAGATAGCGTCTTGCCATGCGCCGCCCTTGACCGTAGCCTCGCAATAACTTCTTCTTATCCATAGTTAAACGCTTAACGCAAAAAGCTTCATCAGGCGCTATCACACGGATTGTGCAGTCGTCGGGTGGATTATTGAGAAAAGCTAACGTTTCGTTATAAATGGCTGCACGCTGCAACATCTTATCGAGTAGCGCAGGCTGGTTGCCATACATCTTTTGCATTAGCCAAACAGACTTTACTTCTGGTTTTGTAAAACCTAACGGTTGAGAAAGAATAACCGTGATATCCTTCGCACCCATTTTGTATGCTTGGATAGCAGGTATTGCATCTGCCACTCCCCCGTCCAAGTATCGCGTACCATTTATTGAAATTTCGTCTCGGTATGCAGTTGGCAACGCACAGGAAGCTACCATTAAATCATCAACATTATCTTTGGTGGCTTGTATATATTCACATTCACCTGACTCTGCATTAGTAATCCCAACATACAGTGGCATGCTGCTTTTTTCACCTGGTGCAGGAATATTCATGGACTGTTTAGAGTGATGCCATAGCCAATGAACATCTGTCATGTGCCCACCTTTTATGAAACGAAGCGGGCTAAAAAACTCCCTCTTTGTGGCGTATTGCGTGATGATGGTTTTACTAAGCCCATGCATTTTCGACACGTAGGTTGAAAGATTAGTTGCGCCAGCTGAAACACCAATCGCGAAGTCGAACGAATGGTAGTCATGCTCCATGAATTTGTCTAACACGCCTGCTGCAAAAACTCCGCGCATAGCGCCACCTTCAACAACAAGTGCACGTTTCATTTTCATCTCCTTTTGAATAAATTCAACCACTCTGGTACGACCACTATTTTCTTGGTGATACTACTAGAGAATCAAGAGATATGCCAAAAACAAAAAACCGCGAACTACGTCGCGGTTTTTAAATCTTGGTTTATTAGAAATTTATCAAATTAACGTTTATTCGGTCTTACTTTTTCGTAACCGTTAACGTAGGTGCATTTCCATCAGGGCCAGATACCTTAAACTCGTATAGACCAGACTCTGCAACTTCAATCATTAGATTATTGTTACTTGCGCCAAGTGTTTTCGGCTCGCTAGGCGTTACTACGTTGCTTGCTGCATCGTTCGGGTTGCCAAGGTTTACTGTCGACCAGTCTTCAGAAGCGACTTTGAATTCAATACTACCTGCGCTCAATTCAATGTCTGTGGTATAAACACCTTCTCCTTGATATTCAAACATATCGACAGCTCCCCAGCCATTCATACCACCACGGATATAAACTTGAGTGTCGCCCCAAAACGCTTCTTTAAATACACCAATGGTTGGCGCATCTAAATCAGTGACGTTGAATACGAACACATAGCGGTCGGCGGTTTCAATGTTCAAAATAAGATTGTCGTTGGTAGCGGCGAGCCCCAAAGTCTGGCCAGGCGCAAGGTTGCGATCTGAATCATCGGCTGATATCGCACCGAAGTTCACGGTACTCCAATCTTCTGAAGCAATCTTAAACTCGTAAGTCCCTGGCTCAACATCACGAGAGAAAGTGTAAATACGTCCGCCTTGGTAAGCAAACTCCTCAGCCGTACCCCAGTCGTTCATTGCACCACGAAGATACACTGGTGTGCCAACATAGGGCTCTTCGTTTTCAACCATAAGGATTGGTGCTTCGCTATCAGTCGCATCAATAGTAAACAGGTAGGTCGCGCTCGTCGCTGGTGTAAATGAAAGGTTGGTATTAGTACGTGCAAGAACCTTTTCTTCACCCGCTATTACTGTACCTTCTTCACCATCCGCTGCACCAAAGTTCACTGTACTCCAATCTTCAGATGCGAATTTGAATCCATATGTAACGCCACCTTCAAGTGTAGCTGTTACGGTGTACTTACCGTCACCCTGATAGGTAAATGCATCATCCGTTGACCAACCATTCATATCTCCACGCAGGTAAGCGATGGTGTCGCCGTAAGGAACAACATCAGGCGCACCAGACGTGGCATACGCTGATAGACCATAACCTTGAGCTCCAGACTGTGGTTTTACGAAAACAGCAATAGTTAGTGCAGGAACGGTAAAGGTTCCATTACCATCTTCACCTTCTACAAATGTGGCGCCGCGTACCGCTGCATCGACAGAATTCATTTGTGTGGCGTGAAGTGAAAAGCCTGTTGCTGTGTTTACCGTGATAGTCTTCTCTTCATACCCCGTATTCACAAGTACCATAACCGCATCATTCATTATGTCTAAATCTTGGCGAGGTACTTCGCTGTTTTCAGATATGCCGTCATCAATACTCATCGCTATAAGACCACGCTGCTGGCGTTCGCCAATATTGTGGAAACCTATACGGTCGATGATGTCTTCAGCGGTGGTTAATCTAAACAGCGGACTTGTCATTCGAATATTAAGCAATTCTGCAAACACATCAGAGGCAAACATTATATCTGCCATTGAGGCCGCGCGATTTGGATTGTAAATGAATTCACCCATTTCTTCCCAACGGGCTTCGTTGTCTTGTGCCAACGGTAAACCTACGTTCCAGTTGTTCGTTTCGTAGGTGAAATCGACGTAGTTAAACCAGTCGCCCGCATCATAGGTATTTCTATCCATTGATTTTGAGCGAAGCATGTCGCCGCCCATTTGTAAAAATGGAATACCTTGAGACACAAGATTAATACCCATTGCTACATTTTGGGCACGAACCCGCTGTTCTAGAGTAATATCTTGTGGAAGCGTGTAGTTTAACTGATCCCACAGTGTTTCATTATCGTGCTTCGACACGTAGTTAATGATATCCGCAGGATCTTCTGCATAGCCGCCTAAGTTACTGGTAGCGCCTGCACTTCCTGAAGACGTCTCCAAAACATAGTCTTTTAACGTTCCGATCATGCCCATTTTTACGCGGTCTTGCGCGCTTAATAGTCCTTCATCTTCCGGTCTAAAGATAGCGCCCTGGCGAATAGCTTCGCGAATACGGTCGTTATAGGTACCAATCTCGGTACCAGCCATATTGAGCTGGCTCGCTTGCTCGTAACCGCGGTCTATTTTAGTCCAGCCTTCACCGTAGAAATAGTTGTCAGCATCGATAGCTTGGACTGCATCACGCAAGCGTACCATAGTGTCTTTTGTAGCTTGGCTCATGATGTCGAAACGGAATGAATCATACTTATAATGCTCAGTCCACATCAGCAGCGAATCTTCCATGAACTTTTCCATCATGACATTGCGAGGCTCTGTGTCATCACAGCACGTTTCACGAACAATCGCACCAGTATCCACTTCATAACGGTGATAGTAACCCGGTACCGTTTTGTCTAATACTGACTTACTGAAAACACCAGACGCATTGGTATGGTTATAGACTACATCAAGTGCAACACGTAGCCCCATCTCGTGAAGTGCTTGGATCATGGCGCGCATTTCTACAATGCGTTCTACTCCCTCTGCACTCGACGCATAGCTGCCTTCCGGCGCGTTAAAGTGATGAGGATCATAGCCCCAGTTGAATGTGTCTAGATTGCGTAAATCATTAGTAAGCTGCTGGGCTTTACCCGCTTGAGATAAAGGATCGTAACCGTTGTAAACGTCAATTAGCAATGCATCAGCGCTTTCTTCTTCACATACCGCAGCACTGCTATTTAAGCGACACAGTTTGCCTACCGTATCGTATAAATCTACCGTTTTTGTTGGATCCTCATCGATGGTTGCAATGTCATTTGCTGGAAGTATATGGAAGTAAGTAAGCCCTGCTTCAACAAGCTTTTTAAGGTGCTCAACCGGTGCTGTGCCCTCTTCAGTAAAGGCAAGGTATTTACCTCTATTTTCCTCAGACGTAGACATATCACGTACGCTAAAGTCACGAACGTGTCCTTCGTAAATGACTGCATCTTCATAATTTTCAACCGTCGGAATAGTATGAGTATCCCAGCCTTGTGGTTTTAAATCATCATCAGCTAGATTTACGAAGCGAGAGAAACGGCCGTTTGTGCTTAGTGACACAGAATATGGGTCTGTAACAAGCAGCGTTTCTACATTCCCCGTAATAGGGTGATAGACGGTAACTTCATAACGGTAAAGCTGACGGTCAAGGGACATATCGCCTTCATGACGCCAGACACCAGACGTATCATCGCGAACCATATCAATACGCTGGCTTAATGTCTTGTTGTCGTTATAAATCAGAAGATCAACATTTGAAGCAGTAGGCGCCCACAATGCGGCAGTAATACCTGTATCAGAGTAGATACCACCAAGTTGAGCTTCGTCGGCATCGTCTTCACCGAGCGTATATAGTGCGTCTATTCCGTTGGCCAGTTGGATCCCGGTCGCAACGACAAGCGCACCGTCAGCATCGTAACCCCCTACTACGGCTTGTGTCGTCAACACGGTTTTAGCATCTTCAACCGACCAGTCGCCTTCCCAAGCCTGCATAGCAGATAAGTGCGGCGCACGGGCAGATTGCTCTTCGGTAAGTGTTGTACTCATTAACGTTACTTGAGTACCGTTTATACCCTCTTCCAGCGTGCTCTCTAAGTCAGCCTGTGCTGAATAGTGAAGTTTCACCTCTGAAACAGTTTCAGGTACGTCCCATAAAATAGTGTTGGCATCTAACCAATGCGCGCCAAAACCCTCGATATCAACAGGCTGTGGACCAAGAGACATGATAGGAAACTCGAATATGGTTGCCTCGCCAGAGAGGGTAAAATTCATGCGTACAAATGTTTCATCATCTTGTACTAAAGAACCCTGGAAGTCTCCGCCCCCCATTTCTTTTCCGGCATCGTCAGTGCCTTTGTGGATGATGAAATTGTGGCAGCTTCCATACCCTTCTTTAAGGTCTAGAATCCAATACGCACCATAGTTTGGATCGATACCGCTATGAATGCGACCATTGGCCCAATCCGTGTCTGCGTCAGCATAAGCATCACACTCGTCATTGTTCCAAGTATGTAGTCTCCAGCCTTCATAAGCTGCATCGTTACTTGAGTTATCAGCGTCAACAGCAGCCCGATTATAATAAAGTACAGCTTGATTAGATGAAGGGGTAAATACAGGTGCAGGTAAACTTGGATCAGCACCGGCTTCACATGCATCGTTCGCTTCATTAGGTACGAGCGGCGCATCGCATTGAATAGGTGGTGGTGGTTCACAAGCCGTACCTGTTGAATTAGGTACATTTGGCACCTCACAGGTAAGCAGATCGTTGGTGCCCGACTCTACGCCCGAGCCACCGCAACCTGCAAGTGTATATGCGCCTACTACGAGTAACGCAGCGCGCACTACTCTTTTTTTAGTAAACATAGAATTCTCCTGAATATTTTCGCTACTTTTGGCAACCGAATATTCCTTCGTGTTGCTAAATAAATTACCTAAGATGCTGATTTTCATAGTTGATATGTCATCCCTAGGTAATATTGCGTACCAAAGTATTGGATAGTGCCGGTTTGCTCTTCTGATGAGAAGTAGCTCTTCGTTGGCTCGTCTGTTAGGTTATTAACTTGAAAAAGTACGCTCCAATTGTCGTTAATCTCGTACGACGCTTGGTAATCAATAACCAATTCTTCGTCAAAGTTAACCACCTGATCGTTTACCGCTACTTGCTGCGAAACAAATGCATCGCGATATCGGCTAGACAAGCGAGTTTCAAAACCTTCGTATTCCCAAAACACGGTTAGCGTAGCAACGTTTTCAGAAAGACCTGGTAAGTTAGCGGCATACACGTCATCACCTAGCGTGCGTTGAATTTCACTTTCGGTGTAAGAGTAACTTGCGCTAACGCCTAAGCCTGACCACATGCCAGGTAGCATGCTATAAATTTGCGTATAGGCGATTTCTAAACCGCGAATATAGCCACCTTCGGCATTGTTTACGGCTGTGCTGTAGCTACCATTTTCAGTAGGGACGGTAATAAAGATGGGGTCGCCATTTTCATCAAGCGCTAGTTCGGCTTCCTGTCCTGCAAACTCTGGCGTCAAGTAAACCGGCACACTTACGTTATCAGGAATTACAATGCCGTTTGCTTCAAAATCATAAGGCTCTATTTCGATGTCTTCTACGAACGATTCAATGTCTTTATAAAAGCCAGCAACAACTAATGCACCTTCCGTATCTGAGAAATAATACTCCCACGAAACGTCGTATTGAGTTGCATAGAATGGTTCTAAATAAGGGCTGTTACGGGCGCTACCACTAACCCTTGCCGTAGGGTTGGAAAGCGTAATTTCACCCGAGTCTCTGTCTTGGAAAGCGGTAACCGTTTCAATAGTGGTTGACGCATTTGCGGCAAAACGGTTTATTGGCGCTCTGCCCATCACTTTTGCAGCAGCTACACGAAGTTGCGTGTCATCTGTAAGTTTAAAGTTCAGGTTAATTGAAGGCAAAACGTCAGAATATTCGTGACTTATCAACGCTGGGCGATAAAAATTATTAATTAACCCTACGTCGTCGGTAATGTTT
Source organism: Alteromonas sp. G4i13 (assembly GCF_054960505.1). Taxonomy (NCBI): domain Bacteria; kingdom Pseudomonadati; phylum Pseudomonadota; class Gammaproteobacteria; order Alteromonadales; family Alteromonadaceae; genus Alteromonas; species Alteromonas sp. G4i13. The sequence goes on from NZ_JBHNYX010000003.1 coordinate 175,967, forward strand.
TGTGCACCAGCCGTAGGGTCACTAATTTCAACCGATGTTCCGGTCTCAAGGTCTTCAATTAACTGAGTAGCACGCTGTAGCGTCGTTGAACTTTGTTTACTTTTAACGTAACGAACACCAACATTACCTGTAACAGGAATACTGCCAATTTCTGTATTAATGTTTGCCATCAAGTAAGCAGAATTCACAGTTTCAAATACATCGCCACTTTCTTGTAGCGTCCACGCAGTAGCAGGCCCTGTACCTGGACCATTGATAACGCCGGCAGCGCCTGGTCCCCAGGTTTGAACAGGCTGTGGCCTACCGCTTGGAAACCAAGCATTAAGTGCACTGTCTAGATCAACGGAAAGATAACTTGGAAAATAACCAAAATCACCGCTCCAATTAACCTCTTCGACCATATCAGAAGTTAGCTGAAGTGGCGGTTCGCTTACTGAGAATGCACTATCGTTTCCGTATTCAAACACAGAGCGGTCATTGTTATATTCCCGGTCTGAGTAACGATAGCCAAATTCAAAGCCAGAAATGATTGGCACATCGACATAATATTGGAAGTCTACGCGATAGGCGTCTAACTCATCTTTGTTTTCATACGGATAAATACCGTATTTACTTACCATTACACGGTCTAAGTCTGTAAAAGCATCACTTTGATTAAAACCGATATCAGGTAAGTTTAGTCCGTTGAGCAAATAAGAAATTTGGACGTTTTCGTCGAACACGGGGTTTGCCGCTGTCGCATCTTCGCCAACGAGCGACCAAAGTAAACCGTTTCTGAAGTCGCTTTCAGCACTTGAACGGGAGACGTCAAACTGAACCGCTAAATCTGGCGATATCTCCCAGCTAGCATTCACGCCTAAGTTGGTAACACTGTCGAAATCTTGGTTGTCGTCGTTTACCAACTCAACACGGGTAAAGCTGTTGTCTGTACGAGAAAATGTGCCGCCAATTACGCTATTATTTACTACTACAGGATTAGTTATACCAGCGTTTATTCCACCTAGCTTAACGCGAAATCCACGTGCAAAGGCTTCGGAGTCAAATTTCGAGATAAAAGCATCAGCTTTAAGTGTAAAGGTATCGATAGGTGCCCATTCAAACGCGGCAACGTAACCATCGCGAGTCTCTTCCCCGCCCTTGTGCTGCATTTCAAAGCCTTCTGAAATGAGTTCACAATTGGGGCAATCTGCTGGCCCGTCTATATCACCTTCAAGTCCGTCTACATCAACTTGACCGTTATAAGCTAAACCAATGAATTGCGTCGAAACGCTCGGTTGGAATAAACGAGCATAACCTAGTGATACACCTAGCGTATCGTCAAGGAATTTACTTTGATATGAAAAACTCAGTCTATGTCCATACTCTGTAGCATCACTCACCTCTGACGCTCTATCGTTGTACATGCCACGCATGTTGGCGCTGAATTTATGCTGCTCTTCAATGGCAAGTGGAGATGCAGTTTTAAGTTCTACCGTACCCGCTATACCCCCCTCAATAAGCGATGCCTTGGGTGATTTATAAACCGCTGCCTCACTAATAAGCTCTGAAGGATACTGATCAAACTCAATTGCCCGACTTCCGCTGGTCGATACCTGCTCTCTACCGTTTAATGTAGAAAACACAAAGTCACCGGATAGACCACGAATATTTATTTGCGCGGCTTGCCCCCCGGTTCTTACTGCAGAGATACCTGGCAAGCGGGTCAGTGCATCCGCCATCGACACATCGGGAAGTCCGCCCAAATCGTCTGCAGATATTTGTTCAGAAACCGTATCAGAGAAGCGTTTCTGGTTTAGTGATTGGATCAAGCTGGTACTAAAACCACGTACTTCAATACGCTCTAAGGTATCTTCTTGTGGTCGTTCAACTTCGTCTATTGAGGTGTCTGGAGACTCTTGGGCATAAAGAGGAGCTGCGCTAAACGCGACCCCACTACTTATCAAGGCCGCCATGATAGTGCTGGGTTTGAATGTTTTCATTGGTGTCCCATTCCTTGTTTATTATCGACACTTTTAGGACTACCACACCCAAAAATGCCTCTTATGGTTCAACACCAAATACTACTGTTTTGTATAAAAAGGGAGCAATGCTATGCATACGTATTCATTTACATCGGCGCAACATATTTTTAATTTACCAGTAAAAAACCAGCATAATTGTAACAATTCATCCTTAAAAACGAATAAAGCAGCCTTTTGGCTGCTTTATCCTTTACCTGTTTAGTTAGCTAATGCGTTCGTTCGCAGCACTTCTAACCATATGAAATTATTCAACTCATTGCGCGCTTATACTTTGCAACCATCCCATTTATATACTCGTCATGTGTCGGCAACTTAGCAATGGGCTCTTTTTTGATTTCCAACAGTCTTGTTAACATTTGATTTAACTGAACTTCAGGCACACTGTTTACTAACCCGTGATAATCCATTGGCATAATACCCTGCCCGTACATAACCTGTAGCCATGAACTCTCAAGGAACAAGTCATTTTGTTCGCGTAGCAAATTACCGCTTTCTTTGAACAATTCAATCTTGTGTGCAAGAGAATCAGGCAATGTGATATTTCGCATATCATTGAAAAAAGCACTGTCGGTTCTCTCGTTTACGTTGTAGTGCAAAACAAGAAAATCTCTAATTTGTTCAAATTCTAATTCAGACTGCTTGTTATACTCAGATTCCAGCGTTGGGGCAAAACCATTATGCGGAAACAATTGAATCAAGCGAACGATTGCAGATTGGATAAGGTGAATACTGGTGGATTCGAGGGGCTCTAAGAACCCACTTGATAAACCTACTGCGACTACATTTTTGTACCACTGCTTACGTCGTCTGCCCGTCGTAAACTTTATCAGTTTAGGGTCGCTTAATGGTTTGGTATCTAAGTTTGACAACAAGGTGTCACAGGCCTGATCATCACTGATATAGCGTGAACTATATACGTGGCCATTACCATTTCTGTGTTGCAGTGGGATCCTCCATTGCCAACCCGCATCGTGGGCAATAGAGCGCGTGTAAGGCGCGGTTTTTTCATGTCGCTCAGACGGTACTGCAATGGCACTATCACAAGGAAGTAAGTGAGACCAATCGTCGTAACCAGCGCCCAGCGCTTCCTCTATCAAGAGCCCCTTAAAGCCCGTGCAATCAACAAATAAGTCCCCTTCAACCACGTCCCCACTTTCTAAGTGAAGTGCTTGAATAAAACCGCTGTCGGTAAAACGTTGAACACGTGAAATTTTACCTTCTTTGCGTACAACCCCCATATTTTCACTCAGCTTTCGTAAATACTGAGCGTATAAACTGGCGTCAAAATGATAGGCGAAAGGTAGCTCAACGACTGGGTCTTTGGCATTTATCTGCGCAAATCGTCCCGCTTCAGCGGCATGGTAATTTAGGTCAAAATCCCACAGGTCGTCTTTTAGGCCTTGCTGTCGCGCCTTTACCCAATAGTGATGGAAATGACAAAACGCCATGCTTTTGCCCGGCGCACCAAAGGTGTGATAGTAGCTTTCACCCTTCGTTTTCCAATTTTCGAACCGTATAGCAAGTTTTATCGTTGCTTTAGTATCATGAAGAAACTGTGCTTCGTCGATACCTAACACTTGGTTTACTAGGCGTATTGGCGGGATGGTAGCTTCACCAACACCGACCGTACCAATCGCTTCAGATTCTACCAGAGTAATATCAACTGCTTTACCCAACACCTTTTTCATTAATGAAGCAGCTAACCAACCTGCCGTTCCACCGCCGGCAATCACTACACGCTTTATCGGTTTATTATGAGGATCTTGCATAAACTTCTCGCAATTCGTACCAAAAATTTTGAAGGGTTCCTTTCATACAAAAAGAAAAGCCACCATTTGCTCTCTCTTTTAGCACAAGCTAAAACAAAAAGCAGCAGGTGGCTTTACACACACGAAGAAATTAGAACTTGTAGTTAAATCCTAGCAAGTAGTTCGTTCCATAAGTTTGGAACTGCGTGATTTGACGGCCGTCAGCCGCTGACGCTTGAATATCATCTTCATCGGTCAGGTTCTGTGCTTGTAAAGTAACACGCAGGCCTTCTAGATATTCGATACCAGACTCGCTAAAGTCATAGCCAATTTGCGCATCAACAAGCGTACCGCCTTGCTTCGTTGCATCAACTAACGCCAAACTAACACCACGTTCTTCAGTTAGGTACTGATCGCGTTTTGTTGCCGCAAGACGGAATTCGAAACCAGCATTCTCATAGAAGAAAGTCATACTGTAAGACTCTTCTGATAGTCCAGGAATACGTGTTTCAGTTTGCCCCGGAGCCGCGTCAACTTCACCATCCATAAAGGTTGCACTTGCGAACAAACCGAAGCCTTCAAGTGAATCATGGATCATGTCAAATGGAAGTGAACCTTGTAATTCGTAACCGCGAACAAAGCCTTCGAAACCATCAAGAACACTGCTTACTTGACCTGTGAACAATACAGGAGTTTGACCTTCAGAGCCCTGATGTAGCTCAGGAATATAAAACTCTGTGAAATCAGCCACAATTGACGTGCTGCGGTGCCAATTTTTAATGTCTTTATAGAAGAACGACACAGCTACATAACCTGTATCTGCAAAGTAGTTCTCATAAGCTAAGTCAAACTGGTTAGCTTCAAGCGGACGCAATTCAGGGTTACCAGCACTACCACCCCATGGACCATTTTCAATTTCAGTGCTAGTAATTTGGTTATCGTTGAACGAGAACGTAACCTGAGTATTTGGACGCATGTCATCCATACGCGGACGAGAAATAACTTTGCTCAAGCCCAAGCGCACAAACTGGCCCTCAGCCACTTCTGCTGAAAGGTTAAGTGTTGGAAGAACATCTGTGTAGTCTGCGCCACCTGTTACAGGGCTAGCAATGGTGTAACCTTCGCGGTCAGACGTTGCAGAGAAACCTGTTGATTCTTGATCTGCACTTACTACTTGAAGGCCTACGTTACCGCGCACCCAAATATCGCCAACTTCCATTTCCAAATCTAGTTTGGTGTAAAGGGTAAGTAGTTCTTCATCAACGGTGTAAGTATCACCTAAGCGATCGTTTTGAACGCGGCTTGCATCGCTTTCAATGTAATAACCACTTTCGAAAAGACCTAGCGAGTCGTACGCTAAAACACCGTCAATTCCAATAAAGTTAAGGTTCGTTACGCCTAGCACTTCAGGAATAGCAGCATTTCCAGGATATGAAGGCGCTGTTAGGTAAGCACCGTTATTGTCTTTAGATTTAGAGCGGTCAGAATATACAACACCAGCAGATAGGCCAGTTACCACACCCCAATCTACATAGCCTTTAACGTCGAAACGAAGGGTATCAAGCTCTTCTTCGAAAAGCGGCTGGTTTACGAAACCATCCTGTGCGTCAGACTCAAGTAACGGACGTGCGCCCCATGCTTGCGGACCAGCAAGGCTAATAAGTGTTGGGTCGGTAAGGTCAACTGGTGCAATAGTTGGGTGGTCAGAGAACATTACTCCAGAAGATGTCATTTCCCAGCTACGTGCAGTAATTGGACGGCCTTCAGTACCAGCACGACCTACACCTGAGTAGCTTTCTACATCGATAATTTCTTTTTCAACTTTACCGGTAGAGTAATCTAGTTCTAGTGTCCAAGAGTCGTTGATTTGGTATTCAGCATTAATGCCTACTGTGGTTAGGTCTGCTTCTTGACGACGCGCATCGTTACGAACAACGCTATAGAAACCATCAGAGTAACCACTAGTTACCAGACCGTTTTCAACACCAGTGATTGTGTAAGCGCTTGTACCCCACTCTGCACCGCCTTCTTCAAGACCACGGCGTACATCGTCTTCAACAAAATCGATATAAAGCGCATCAAGTTGAATATTGAGCTTATCGGTAGGTGCCCACTGGACTACAGCGGCAATTGAGTCACGTTCTAGCATTGCTGAACGCTGGAATGAATCGTGACCGCCCAATACAACAGTACCATCAGGAACGTCTACAGTGTCTTGACCATCATAACGACGAGGGTTCCAAAGAGGATTTCCGTTATCGTCAAACGTGTTTTCTGGTGTAGTGTTTACTGTGGCGTAACCCCAACCGCGGAAGTGTTGCTCCTGACGTGGAGACTCCATGCTCGCAACAGTTAGCGCTAAACCAATCGTATCGTCGGCAAATTGATCGACAAAGTTTAAAGAAATGCGATGACCGTCGTTGTCAAAATCTGGGTTTGGAGAGTCTTCAGCATTTTTCTCGAACGTGCCGTTTACGGTAAACGTGCTTTCTGCCGTTAGAGGCTTAACCGTTTGAAGGTCAATTGAACCACCGATATTTTGGGTAGTCATGCCCGCTTCTGGTGTTTTGTATACCAGAATGTTTGAAATGATTTCCGTTGGATAAAGGTCAAACTCAACCCCACGGTTATCACCCATACCTAGAAGCTCACGACCGTTCAGTGACGTACCAACGTAGTTCTCGTTAAAACCACGAACAGAGATACCACTTGTACGACCGTTACGACGTTCACCAGTTACACCAGGAAGACGTGCGATTGATTCTGCAATACTGGTATCTGGTAACTTACCAATATCTTCTGCTGATAACGCTTCAACAATTGAAGTGTTATCCATTTTGATTGCTTGAGCACGCTGTAAGCTGCCGCGAATACCGCTAACTTGAATTACTTCAAGATTTGCTTCATCAACAGCATCAGTGTTTGCATCTTGTGCAAATGCTGGTGCACTACCAAACGCCATACCGCCTGAAATAAGCGCAGCTTTAATTAGGTTGGGTTTAAATTGTTTCATAAAACGGGTGTCCCATACGGTTATAGTTGTTGTCTTTTTGTTGTTCTTATGACAATTAAATGACAATACATCTCGTCGGCATAATGCTATAGAGGACCTAGGGTTTGCACAATTGCCTGCATACGTATTCAATAAAATTTGTGCAACACGCCGTTAACAAAGGATATGCAGGCCTTTATGTAATTTAACAACACAATATGGATTATACGGGGCTTTTACGGCAGATAGTTGTAATTTTGTTACATGCATTTCTGCAGAGTTGTTAATAAGCGCGC